>JALSNL010000372.1 GCA_026987055.1 Melioribacteraceae bacterium
TCCGGAAATCCTTGTTCTTTGGTAAAGTTAATAAAGTTTCTACCATCAAAATTAGATAATCCTCTGTCGGTTCCTATCCATAATAATCCGTCTTTATTTTCATAAAGTGATAGAACATCATTACTTTGTAAGCCTTGTTCTTTTGCGAAATAGTAGAACATTGATCCGTCGTACTTAATTATTCCTTTATCTGTACTAGAAAACCATATATTTCCTCTTTTATCTTTTAAGACAGTTTGGAGAGTGTTGCTTGGAAAATCATTTTCTTTATTATAAACTGTTATTTTTTTACCATCAAACATACAAGCACCGCCGTATCTTGTGGCAATCCATATCCTTCCGTAATTATCTTCCGTAATAGCATAAATGTAGTCATCCGGTAAACCATTTTTGGTTGTATAATTTACAATTTCATCTTCAAATATTATTGAAAGTCCGTTTGTTGTTCCTACCCATACACTCCCGTGTGAATCAATAAATAAAGAACGAACAGTACTTCCAACAAGTCCATCACTCATATCGTACTTTTTGAAATTTATTCCGTCAAACTTTGCAACACCTGCTTCGGTTCCAAACCAAATAAATCCAGCGGAATCTTGCACTATAGTAAAAACCGAGTTTTGTGGTAAGCCATCATCAGTGGAATAATTATGGAAATTTAAAGATTGCGGAAAGGCAATGCTGGAAAATAGAATTACAAGAATCAGGGTTATATTTTTTATTTTTTTTAACAAAATTTCTCTTTTTCTATTTCCGGCAAACTATATTAAAACTATTTAGTATTTATATATTGTTTCAGACAAAATCAATTGATTTTTTCATCTTTGTTTAAGTTAGTAAACCCAAACTGTGGTGAAGTTTGTCCCTCTATATTTATTGTACCGAAACGTTTTTCAAATTTTTCGATATTATCTTGCAATGCTTTTAGTAACATTTTAGCATGTTGCGGGGTTGTAATAATTCTAGCATGAACTTTTGCTTTAGGAGCCCCGGGAACAACTCTTGTAAAATCAATTATAAATTCTGCAGGCGAATGAGTAATTATTGCTAAATTTGAATAAATACCTTCCGCTTCCTTTTCCCCTAACTCAATATTTATTTGTTGCGATTTATTTTCTTCATTGTTATTCATAATAAGTCCTAATTAAATGAAAAGCCCATAGTTTGTCAAGAAAGACTAATTATGGGCTTTATATTTATAAAATATAATAATTATTTTCTGTATTTATCAGCATTTTCAAAAGCTTCTTTTGATTTGTCATTCATTCCAAGATTAGCATATACTTTACCTAGTAAATCCCAAATAACACTTTCTTCTTTATTAAGTGTTAAATATTTTTCCAATAATGGAAGAGCAAGTTTATATTTTTCTTGATATGCATCAGATTCAGGATCAGCCTCTCTCATTCCTGCACCCCATTTTACATAAGTTACGGCTAAATTATAAATTGCATTTTCATAATCAGGATCAATTTCAACTGCTTTTTTTAATTGTTTTTCAGCTTCGGCATATTCTTTTGCGTTAAGTAGTAAAGAACCATAGTTATATCTGTAGAATTTATTTTCAGGTTCTTTTTCAACACCGGCTTTAAAAGCTTCTTTTGCAACATCCAATTTACCTGCAGCAATATAGGAGTTTGATAATAATAATAAAATATCTCCGTTATTCGGATATAATTCTCTACCTTCTTCCAATACTTTAATAGCTTCGTTATAATTTTTTATAGCTTCATCTTTTTTGCCGTCGGCATCTAACTTAACACCTTTTTGAACATAAATATTGCCCAATTGAACATAAGCATCTTCCGATTTTTTTCTTTTTAACACTTCTTTGAACTGTTTAATTGCCCCATCTTTATCATCAATATTCAAATAAGCAAAAGCTAAATTTTTGTATGTGTCAACTGAATCCGGTTCACACATAATTGCTCCTTTAAATGTATCGATAGTTTTTTGGAAAAGAGCTTTCGAACTATCCGTACCGGCATACTTGGCAGCTTTATTAAATAATTGTACTCCTTTGTTAAAACCGTCTGCCCAGTGATATTTTTTTGATTCTTCAATATTTTTTGCAAATTTATTACTTATAGCAGCTGATTTATCAAAGTTTTCCAACATACCTTTAATATCGCCTTTTTCACCTAAAACATATCCCAATAAATAATAGCCTTCATCGCTTTTAGGATTTTTTGCAACTTCTTTTTTTAGTGATTCCAAAGCTTTATCTAAATTCTTTTGTTGGATATAAAGCTTTGCACTTGTAATTTCCGTTGATGAACATTGAAAAGCGGAAAATCCCGCTATCATAGATACAATCAACAAAATGTTAAATATTTTTTTCATTAGAGCCTCTCGTTTTTTTGTTATAAGTATTTTATAATAATATATAAAGTTTACAACTTTAAGTAAATTTTTGATTTTAAAATTTAGTTTTTTAATAACAGAAAAACAAATAATGTGATACATACATCTGGAATTATAAAATTCTATTGAAATAAAAATATAATTTTGACTTCTTTTAATATAATATACTAGAACTAAAGTGGTCCTCGGATTCCACAAAATTGTCATCTCGAATTCGCCGTGGCGAATGAGAGATCTCACAACCCAAATATAGCTTAGAAATTTCTCTCCCGATTAAAAAGCATCTGGCTCGAAATGACATATACTAAGTTTTATTTTCCGAAAACCAATTTGGACTTAGTATATATAATATAACCCGGACTTTCCTTGTTAACATTTGAACCTAACCGACCCAAATACTAATTTATTCACTTTAGTAATTCTTTAATTAAAAACATTCCTTTTACTTTCATTGCATTTACAAAGTAAAAAGAATATTTTTTAATTATAAAAAAATAAGGACTACTATGAATATAGAAAATATTATTAAGGAAGCTCCAAAAGTAATGTTACATGATCATCTTGATGGAGGCTTAAGAGCAAAAACAATTATTGAATTAGCTGAAGAACAACATTATTCAAAACTTCCCACTTCTGACGAAAAGGAATTAGCCGAATGGTTTCATCAAGGTGCAAATAAGGGAAATTTAATTGAATACCTACAAGGGTTTGAACACACTTGCGGATTAATGCAAACTAAAGAAGCTTTGGAAAGAGTTGCTTATGAAATGATGGAAGATATGAAAAACGATGGCGTTGTTTATATCGAAACACGTTTTGCACCAATTCTTCATCTGGAACAAGGTTTACATTACGATGATGTTGTTAATGCCGTTCTAACCGGTTTGGAACGTGGTAAAAAAGATTTTGGAGTTGGCTACGGACTTATTCTTTGCGGAATGAGAAACATGAAGCGTTCCCTTGAAATTGCCGAGCTTGCAGTTAATTATAGAAATAAAGGTGTTGTTGGTTTTGACCTTGCCGGTGAAGAAGGCGGATATCCTCCCAAAGATCATTTGGATGCTTTCCAATTTATTCAAAGAGAGAATTTTAATATAACTATTCATGCCGGCGAAGCTTTCGGGAAAGAATCCATTTGGCAAGCTATTCAATATTGCGGTGCGCATAGAATTGGGCATGCAACAAGACTTTTGGAAGATGTTGTACTGAATCAAGACGGAGAAGTTGCCTCGCTTGGTGAATTAGCTCAATACGTTCTTGATAAAAGATTACCCTTAGAAATTTGTCTTTTAAGTAATGTTCATACCGGAGCAATAGATAAACTGGAAAATCATCCTTTTAATATTTTTTATAAGAAAAAGTTTAGAGTATTTTTAAATACCGACGACAGACTTATGAGCGATACAACACTTACAAAAGAATACTTAACCGCTATTGAACAATTCGGAATTTCGATTGATGATGTAGAAAGACTTAATATAAATGCAATGAAATCCGCTTTCATTCCTTATGATGAAAGAATTAAATACATTTACGAAATTATTAAACCGGGTTATCAAAAAATTAGAGAAAAACTTTTATCACTAAAGGTATAATAAATTATGAAGAGAAAACTATTTAAAAGTTATGAATTTGAATTTGACAGTAATCAAAAAAAAGTTATTACTTCGTTTGCCAAGCAATCCCTAAAACAAATGTCTGGAGACGACAGGTTAACAAGAGAAGTAAAAACATTTGAATCAATTGTTCAAAAGTTAGAATCATCCTCGGATAAAATTAAATTTACAAAAGACGAAAAAACGAAACTGACTTTTCAATTAAAAGAAAATGTTAAACATCTTAAAAAGAAAATGGATGACGCTTGGTTTTTAACAAGATGGTTTTATAAAAATATGTACACACAATACAAAAATATTTTACAAACATTAGAAGAATAATCATGAAAACCAAAACAAATATTTCCGCACCAACCGGCACGCAACTAACTTGCAAAGGCTGGCTTCAAGAAGCTGCAATGAGAATGCTGATGAACAACTTAAATCCGGAAGTTGCAGAAAACCCGGACGAACTTATTGTTTACGGAGGCTCCGGTAAAGCCGCCAGAAATTGGGACGCTTATCATGCAATTATTAAAACATTGCAGGAACTTGAAAACGATGAAACTATGTTGGTTCAATCCGGTAAACCCGTGGGAGTTTTTAAAACTCACACAGATGCTCCGCGTGTTATTATTTCCAACTCCATGCTCGTTCCCGATTGGGCAAATTGGGATGAATTCAGAAGACTTGAAAAACTTGGGCTTACTATGTATGGACAAATGACTGCAGGCAGTTGGATTTACATCGGAACACAAGGAATTTTACAAGGCACTTACGAAACATTTGCTGAATGTGCAAGACAACATTTTAACGGAACACTTGAAGGTAAATTTTTGCTTACAGCCGGAATAGGCGGAATGGGCGGAGCTCAGCCGCTTGCCGCAACAATGAACGGAGCTGCATTTTTAGGCATTGACGTTGACCGTGAACGTTTGCAAAAAAGAATTGATACCGCATACCTTGATATTATTGCCGATAACCTTGATCACGCTATAAAACTTGTACTTGATGCAAAAGAGAACAAAAAACCGTTATCAGTCGGATTGGTTGGAAACGCCGGTGAAATTTTACCGGAATTATTAAAAAGAAATATTATTCCCGATGTTCTTACAGACCAAACTTCCGCTCACGATACTTTAAATGGTTACGTTCCAATGGGAATGACTTTTGAAGAAGCACTTGCTCTTAGAAAAAACAATCCCGAAGAATATATTAAAAAAGCAAAAGCAACTATTGTAACACACGTAAAAGCAATGTTGGAAATGCAAAAAAGAGGTGCTGTTACTTTCGATTACGGAAACAATATCCGCGGCGAAGCTAAAGAAAACGGAGTTGAAAATGCTTTCGATTTTCCCGGCTTTGTTCCCGCTTATATTCGTCCACTATTTAATGACGGGAAAGGTCCTTTCCGTTGGGCGGCACTTTCCGGTGACCCAAACGATATTTATGAAACTGATAAAGCAGTAATGGAAACTTTTCCGGAAGACAAAGCTTTGGTGCGCTGGATTAAACTTGCACAAGAAAAAGTTAAATTCCAAGGAATGCCTACACGCATTTGCTGGCTTGGTTACGGAGAGCGTGCAAAAATGGGGAAAATATTTAACAAACTTGTTGCCGATGGAAAAGTAAAAGCTCCTATCGTTATAGGAAGAGATCATCTCGATTGCGGCTCGGTTGCTTCTCCCTACAGAGAAACCGAAGGAATGAAAGACGGTAGCGATGCTATTGCCGATTGGCCGATTCTAAATGTTTTAATGAATACAATTGGCGGCGCCAGTTGGGTTTCATTTCATCACGGAGGCGGTGTTGGTATTGGTAAATCCTTACATGCGGGAATGGTAATTGTTGCAGACGGAACGCCTGAAGCGGAAAAACGTTTGGAACGCGTTCTTACTTACGATCCCGGTATGGGAATTATAAGACATGCAGATGCCGGTTACGAGCGTGCTATTAACAACGCGAAAAAACATAACATTAAAATACCAATGTTGAAAAAAGATTAAAAACTTTGTCATTGCAATTTCGCAAAGCGGAAGAAACAATCGAACTATAGAGCTAAACAAATTGATTCGTCGTAAACCCATTGCAATGACTATTTTCTATAAAAGTTTAAAAATAAAAAAAATGAGGTGAACCATGAAAGTTTTAATAGCAACCGAAAAACCATTTGCACCTGCAGCAATCGAACAAATAAAACCTATATTTGATAAAGCCGGATATGAATTGGAATTGCTTGAAAAATATACCGACAAATCGCAACTGTTAGAAAAAGTTGCTGATGCGGATGCACTAATAATCCGCAGTGATAAAATAACCAAAGAAGTGATAGAAGCAGCAAATAATTTGAAGATAGTAGTTCGTGCCGGAGCCGGTTATGATAATGTTGATTTGAATGCTGCCACAGAAAAAGGAATTGTTGTAATGAACACACCCGGACAAAATTCCAATGCAGTAGCAGAACTTGCCTTAGGACTAATGGTTTACATGGCACGCGGTATGTTTAACGGAAAACCGGGGACAGAACTTAAAGGAAAAACACTCGGCATTCATGCTTACGGTAACGTTGGTCGTTTGGTTGCTAAAATTGCCAAAGGTTTCGGTATGCAAGTTTCCGCTTTCGATCCGTTTATTCCAAAAGAAAAAATTGAAGACGAAGGTGTAAAAGTTTATGAATCTGCAGAAGAGCTTTATTCAAACAATCAATACGTCTCGCTCCACATCCCTGCAAACGAAAAAACAAAAAATTCCATCAACTATGAACTGCTAAACAAAATGCCAAACGGAGCTACACTTGTAAATACGGCACGTAAGGAAGTTGTTGATGAAAACGATTTGGTTAAATTGCTTAATGAAAGAACCGATTTCAAATATGTTTCGGATATTGCTCCTACAAATGCCGATGAACTTTTGGGAAAATTCCCTGCTCAATGTTTCTTTACGCCTAAAAAAATGGGAGCCCAAACAGCTGAAGCCAACATTAATGCCGGTGTTGCCGCAGCAAATCAGATTGTTAATTTTATTGAAAACGGGGATATTACTTTTAAGGTAAATAGATAGCACTGATAATGCAAAGCTGTCTAAGTATTTTCTTGGACAGCTTTGTATTTTATATGAACTTCACATCAAACAAATCATCTATAATTTTGTTGAAATAAACATAATTAAATGTTTCTTGTAACCCTTCCAATTCAGCATTTGTTAAATCGAAATTTATTGAATTTATTTCTTCTTGAATAAACTCTGTAACACTATTTTCAAGATTTATTTTTTGCAGATAACTTTCAAGATTAGCCAACAATTTCTCATTTAATTTATCGAATTTGGAATTAAATTCTTTTATAAGTTCTTCGCTTGACGAAACAACAATATAATTTAGATAAGGCTGGTTAATTATTTCTAAAACTTGTTCGGCAAAACTTGTACCTTTTAAGTATAAATTATTTTGCCAATTTTCATTACCGCAAATATGATAAGTCTTTTTTGTGTCAAAAGCCTTTTGAGAATCTAACGCAATATTAACTTCCAGATCAAATCTTTCGTTAAAAATTATTTTTGAAAGAATAACTTCGTTGGAAGATACATCTCCTTTTAATAAAACATCTTTAATTTCTTTGCTTTCCGAAGGAAAATATAAATAAGAATTTGCCAATGGACTTTCAAAAGAAACACCAAACTTTTTCGATACAAAAAGTTCCCTATTGTTAATTAAATCCATTGAAGGCATCAAGGCAATACTTTGTTCCGTGTTAAGTAATTCTTTAGAAATAAGTGAAGAATCTCTTACCAAAACATTTATTTCCTTTTCGGAATTTAATGTTAAAACAAATAAGGTGGCAAATATATTGTTAGGTATTATTATATTCATATCTTTAAAATTAAAAAAGTCCGGCAAAATACCGGACCTGAAAAAAAAATATTGTTAAAGGTTATCTAACATTTTTAGCTTTAATACGTGCTGCTTTACCGGAAAGATTTCTTAAATAATAAAGTTTTGCACGTCTAACCTTACCTTGTCTAACTAAATCAATCTTAGCAATTTTAGGTGAATTGAACGGAAAGATTCTTTCAACGCCAACACCGCTTGAAACTTTTCTAACTGTAAAGGTTTTGCTATTACCACTACCTCTAATAGCAATAACATCACCTTCAAACTGTTGAATTCTTTCTTTAGCGCCTTCAATTACACGAACATGAAGTCTAATTCTATCTCCGGTATTAAACACGGGATAATCCGTTCTCTGTTGATCAGCAACAATTTCTTTAATTTTATCCATCATTTACTCCACACTATTTATTTTTTTCCATTTTTCTGTTAAACTTTTTGATTGTTCTTCTTTCCATTTATTTATTTCTTTATCATTTCCGGAAAGAAGCACTTTAGGAACTTTCATTCCTCTATATTCAGCCGGTCTTGTGTAATAAGGTGCTTCTACAATTTCACCATTCATAAAAGAATCATGTAACATAGATTCGCTATCACCAATTGAACCGGGTAATAATCTTACTATTGAATCTGTAATTATAAGAGCTAAAAGCTCTCCACCACTTAAAACAAAATTACCGATTGAAATTTCATCGGTAGCAAATTTTTCACGAACTCTGTCATCAATTCCTTTATAATGTCCGGCAATAATAATAATATTTTCCGCTAAAGAAAATTTATTAGCCAAGGATTGACTATAAATTTTTCCCTTAGGTGTTGAAAAAATAATATGTTTATAATTTCTTTCACCTTGTAATTTTTCTATACATTCAAAAAACGGTTCGGGTTTTAGTAACATTCCGGGACCACCGCCAAAAGGTTTATCGTCAATTTGTTTATGCTTATCGTGTGTATAATCTCTAAGATTATGAACAATAATTTTAACTAACCCTTTATCTTGTGCTCTTTTTACAATACTTGTATTAAGCATAGATGTTAGTGAATCCGGCACAGCGCTAATTATATCAATTCTCATCATAATCAAAAATATTACTTTCTGGTGAAAGAACTAATTTTTTATTCTTCACATCAATTTCCGAAAAATATTTTTCAACAGCAGGAATCATTACTTGCCGACCTTCATCGTTTTCAATCACATAAATATTATTATTAGGTATAATAATTACATCAATCAATTTACCAAAGAACTTTTTATCTCTAAAAACCATACTACCAACAATATCATGAATATAAAACATATCT
>JALSNL010000373.1 GCA_026987055.1 Melioribacteraceae bacterium
ACCTTTACATTAAAAATTCCGATCGCTGCTTAGTAGCTATATTTAAATAACTAACCAACTTCCTTTTTCTTTTTAGCAGATTCATAAATATCTTCAATCAATTTCATTCTGGACAAAGCTTCTTCGCCTGAAGAAATTAAAGGAGTTGTCCCTCGTAAAGTTCCAACAAAATGTTTTAATTCATTTTCATAAGATTTTTTAAATAGATTCTTTGTCTGTCCGGTAGTTCCCACTGTAAAATCTATACGTTGTGAACCTATATTTTTATAAGCTTTTAAAGGATTTAAATGACCTGTACCTTTTGTTCCGTATGCAGAAAGTTTAAATTTATCGGTTTCTTCATGTAAAGACCAACTTACTTCATAATTAAGCACTGCGGAATTATTAAAACGTATAAAACCAACGGAAGAATCTTCTATTGCATTATGTGTATGATTAAAATTTTGTGCCGAAACACTTTTAACTTTCGGATATCCGAAAAGCCATAATGCAGTATCTAAAAGTGCTATTCCCAAATCAAGAACAACACCGCCGCCGGCAAGACTTTTTTTATTAAACCATCGTTGTTGGCTGCTTTGTTTCCTTGTCCAACCGCAACGCAGATAAAAAATATCTCCCAATTCACCACTGTTAATTAAACTTTTAAGCATCATCGTATCCGGTCTGAATCTAAAATTCATTCCAACCATTACATTTTTATTTTGCTTTTTTGCTTCGTCATTAATTTCTTTTGCTTCATTATAGTTTAATGCAATTGGTTTTTCAATTAAAAGATGCTTCCCTTTTTTTAAGCAATCTATTGCTATCTCTTTGTGTGTATTGGTTGGTGTTGTAATAATAACAGCGTCCAAATCAATTTCATCCAACATTCTGGAATAATCTGTATATTGATTTTTTATATGAAATTTTTCCGCAACGGTTTTCAAGCGATTTTTACTAACTTCTGCAACTGCAGAAATTTCTACTGAATTTATTTTTGACAAAATAGGAAGATGAACCAGCTGAGCGATACTTCCCAATCCTATTATTCCGATTTTTGTTTTCTCTTTCACACTACTGCCTTATTTGTTAAGGTTTTATTATTTAGAAAAGCTTTAACATTTTCTATTATACCATCAGTATCAATTTTAAGTATTTTATGTAATTCAGCTTGTGTGCCGTGTTCAATAAATTTGTCCGGTAAACCTAAACGTAAAATATCATTCTTATAATTTTTTTCATTAAAATATTCTAATACTCCGCTACCAAAACCACCTACTATAGAACTTTCTTCAATTGTAATAATTTTATCAAATTTACTTGCAATTTCATCTAACATCTTTTTATCAATAGGTTTAATAAAACGCATATTGATTAGTTCGCATTGTATATTATCTTTTCTAAGTTGATCAGCAGCTTTACCCGCATAATTAACCATAGAACCTACGGCTAAAATTGCAATATCTTTACCTTCAACAAGTTTTTCCGCTTTACCGATTTCTATTTTTTCGAAACCTTCTTTTATTTCCACCCCAAGTGCTGTTCCTCTGGGATATCTTAATGCAATTGGTCCATCTTTATATTCTGTTGCGGTATATAGCATGTTTCTTAATTCCGCTTCGTCTTTAGGAGCCATAATAACCATACCTGGAATAAAGCGTAAGTAAGAAAGATCGAATGTTCCGTGATGTGTTGGTCCGTCTGCACCAACCAAACCGGCTCTATCTAAAGCGAAAACAACATGTAGTTTTTGCAAAGCAACATCATGAATAATTTGATCGACTGCTCTTTGTAAAAAGGTTGAATAAATTGCAACAACCGGAACAATTCCTTGTGTAGCTAAACCTGCAGCAAATGTAACACCATGTTCTTCTGCAATACCTACATCAAAATATTTTTTAGGGAATTTTTCTTGTACCAATTTCATACCGGTTCCATCCGGCATTGCAGCAGTAATACCAACAACTTTATTATTTTTTTCCATTATTTCAATTAAAGCTTTTCCAAATATGGAAGTATAAGAAGGAAGTCCGTTTTTCTTTTTTAGCATTTTCCCCGTTACTTTGTCAAAAGGAGTAACACCATGATATTGAGCACTATGTCCTTCGGCAGGTTTATATCCTTTACCTTTTTCACTAAGTACATGTACAAGAATCGGTCCTTTTAATTGTTTAACGTGTTCAAAAAGTTTTACTAACTTCGGAACATTATGAGCATTAACGGGTCCGAAATATCGAAACCCTAAAGCTTCAAATAGCATTCCAGGTGTAACAATAGCTTTTAATCCGGTTTCCAACCTTGAAGCAACTTTTCTAACTCTGTCGCCGAATTGATCTAACTTTCCGGTTAAATCCCAAATTGCACCTTTGAATTTATTGTATTCGGGATGAGCTATTACTTCATTAAAGTAATTGGAAATTTGCCAAACATTTGGTGCAATGGACATTTGATTGTCGTTTAACACAACAATAAGATTTTTCTTTGTAAATCCGGCATTGTTCATAGCTTCGTAAGCCATACCGCCGGTCATTGCGCCATCACCAATAATTGCAATTACTTTTTTATTTTCCTCGCCATTTAATTCATTAGCTGCAGCAATACCAAGTGCAGCGGAAATAGATGTAGTTGCATGTCCGGCACCAAATTCATCATATTCACTTTCGGTTCTTTTTAGGAATCCGCTTATTCCGTTTAGTTTTCTTATTGTAGGTAATTTATCTCTTCTGCCAGTAATAATTTTATGCGGATATGCTTGATGTCCGGTATCCCAAACCAATTTATCTACCGGTGTATCAAAAACTTTATGAAGAGCCACTGTTAGTTCAACTGCTCCCAAACCACCGCCAAAATGTCCGCCTACTTGAGAGACAACATCTATCATGTATTCTCTAATTTCCTTACTCAAAAGTTTTAATTCGGTAGTGCTAAAACTTCTAATATCTTCGGGAGATTCTACATTAAACAAAATTTTATACTTTGATTTATCTACCACTTTTATACTCTCTTTTTTTATAAACTTTATTTATTCTAATTCATCTTCAAGTTGTTTATTTAATTCTTCTACTTTAAGTTCTGCTTTGTTCAGTAATTCATAACAATTTTTTGATAGTTTTATCCCTTCTTCGTATAGTTTTATTGATTCTTCCAATGAAGCTTCGTCACTTTCAAGTATTTCCGAAATTTCTTGCAGACGTCTTAACGATTCTTCAAAACTTTTAGTCTTTTTTGCCATTTTTATTTATTTCAACCTTTCCATCATAAAATTTAAGCATTATTGTTTTTTCTATATTTAATATTTCTTTTCTCTTTATAAAATTATTATCCTGCTCTACTAAAACAAATCCTTTTTTTAGTATTTTATTTATATTATTTGAATTTATTGTTCTTGTATATAAAGCTAAATTATTTTTATTTGTACTTAATAAGTTACTAATATCTGTTTGAATTCTAAATAAATAATTATCTAATAATTGCTTTTTATTATTTAGTAAACTTATCAAATTTTTAAATCCGTAACTATCTAAATTTTGAGTTACTTCATTTCGTAAATTTTCTATAAAAGCAAGTATTTTATTTTTTGAATTATATGAAAAATCGGATATAAAACCAAAAATTTCGTCTTTGTTTGGTGTAGCCAGTTCCATTGCCGCCGAAGGTGTTGGTGCTCTTAAATCCGCTACAAAATCTGCAATTGTAAAATCAACTTCGTGACCAACACCGGAAATAACGGGAATTTTGGATTTAGCAATCGCACGGGCAACAATTTCTTCGTTGAAAGGCCATAAATCTTCTAAAGAACCGCCACCGCGAGAAACAATTATTACATCAACATTTTTTTTCTTATTAAGAAGTTCTATACTTTTTACAATTTCTCCGGCGGCTCCGTCTCCTTGAACTTTTGCCGGTGCAATTAATATTTTAACCAACGGATACCTACGTGAAGCAACACTCAGCATATCTTTTAACGCAGCCGTGCTACTTCCGGTAACAATACCAATAACTTGCGGAAAAGTAGGAATATCTTTTTTTATTTCCTCATCGAATAATCCTTCTTTGTGTAATTTCCTTTTTAGCTCTTCAAAAGCTTTTTGTAACTCCCCAACACCGGCAGGCTGCATAGAACGAGTATCTAATTGATAAGAACCTCTTGGCGGGTAAACTGTTATTCTTCCGGTAACAATAACTTTCATTCCGTTTTGAGGTGTAAAGAAAACATAATTATTTACACCGCGCCACATAGTACAGTTTATTGCCGCATCACCATCTTTTAATGTAAAATACCAGTGCCCTGAAATATGTGCTTTGAAATTAGAAATTTCACCAATAATTTTTACGGATGAAAAATTTTCTTCAACTACATGCTTTATTTGTTTTGTAATTTCACTTACTGTTAAAATTTCTTGCACTATATTATTCTTCCTTTCTAAAAATCAAACAGTATTGATGATGTCTGTTGCCCACCCAAGCACTGTTAATACCCAAAGCAATTAATGGTTTATCATTATGAAGCCAAATTTTTTCATCTTTCAAAACCCAGCTTTTTTCTCCTCTTTTGGTTAGTGATATTGCAGTATCATAAGCCAAAGGGTAAAGTTTACTTTTAAAATAAATATTGTTTGTTACCACTACCAAATAAGCTTTATTTTTTGTTACATCATATACTTGATCAAAAATTTGTGCTTGCTGTTCTAAAAATTCTTCATAATCACTTAAGTTACCAATATCATTTTTTGATTTTGAATATTTAGTATCTAAACCTTTTTCGCTTCTAACTTTTTGTCGCATTGAATTTCTTTCTAACTGGTTCCAATATGGTGGTGAGGTAATTATAAAATCGAATTTACGTTTTATAAAAGAATTTTTCTTTAACACCTCTTTTAGTTTTAGAGAATTTCCTTTTAATGGAACAAGTTTTTTTGAAAATTTTTTTGCGTTAATTCTTTTTTTGCTAATATTAAAATATTTATTATTTAGTTCAATTCCGATTCCGTTTCTGTTCAACTCCCCTGCTGCAATTAACGTACTGCCGCTTCCTAAAAAAGGATCTAAAACCCATGCATTTTTCTTTGTAAAAAATTTTATAAATTCACTAACCAAACTTTCCGGATATTTTGCAGGATGTAATATTTCATTATCATTTCTACGCGGAGGTGTATGAATAAACCAAGATTTTGAAAACTTAATCCATTCTTTTCCTGTTAAATCGTTCAATTTGTTGTTAGGATTATACTTCCCTCTTTCTCCCAAATCAATATATTGTGTTTTCTTGTTAGCCATATTTTACAAATCAATAGTAAAAAAGTTAGAATATAATCCGATTGATATTTCGTGAAATTGTTCTGCTGTATTTGCAGGTTTTACATTATAACGATAGCGTGTATAAAATGTAAAAACATTATAGAACTTAAAAAGTCCTAAAGTTATTTCAGGACTAACTCCGTTAAAACCTTTAAAATTTGTGAAAGCACTTACTCCGGTTGAAACAAATTCTATTCCTTTAACTGTAAAGAAATGTTTATAGCCGATGCGTAAAAAATCTTTTATGGGAGCATTATAAACATGAGAATATTCCAAACTAATATTTCCCGAAGGATAATTATAGCCTGAAGAATAAAATGTGATTATAGAGAATTCTTTTGTAATACCAAAGTAATTTTTGCCATCCAAAATTACCAAATTGGGTGAAGGCAATAAATAAAGCAATATTCCTTTGGTTAAAGTAGTTACCGGATTGTTCCCTTCTTTGGTTTCAATAAATTCATCGTAAGGTAAAACAATTTCGTTTACTTCACTTTTGGTTATCTGTCCTTTTTTGTTTTCAACAATTAGAACATATTTAATATTTTTTTTCTTGAAACTAAACTTCGAAAAATCAATTGCAGCTGTATGGTCTTCTTTATAATTTTTTGAAATATCAAATTTATATTTTTCATCAATTATAATTTTTGCTTTAACAGGTTCGGATGTATAAAAACTTAAATTAAAAGTATGCGGTATTTCCGGAGTTACATAAGAATCTATTATAAATATTTCAACTTCACTGCTATCCTGTGCATTTATATTTACTGAAAATACAATTATTAGAAAAAGTATGTAGATTTTTTTTCTCATATATTTTATAGAATTTAACTAAATCTGTTCGGACAATAAACATTATTTCATTACCCAATTCAGGTTAAAATTTATTCTCCACTGTTTGTTGTGTAAATTGATAAACTATTAAAAAATCAGATAAAATAATAGTCTGCAAACTTTACTATATTTGCAAACTAAGTTAAAAAAACTAAACTGAAAATAGGAATTTTTTTATGAAAATACTTCTAAGTAACGATGACGGAATTGACGCCGAAGGACTTTATCGTTTAGCCGAAGCAATGAGCAAAATAGGAGAAGTCACTATTATTGCACCAAAAACAGAACAAAGCGCAGCCGGACACTCTATTACTATGAAAGTTCCTTTACGAATATATGAACAAAAAGTTAGAAATAAATTTACCGGTTATGCAATAAACGGCACACCGGCAGATTGTGTAAAAATTGGCATTACGCACATTCTTAAAGAGTTACCCGACATTGTTGTTTCGGGAATAAATCACGGTTCCAATACGGCTGTTAGTATTATTTATTCCGGCACTGTTTCCGCAGCACGTGAAGCCGCTATTTTAGGTTGTCCAGCAATTGCTGTTTCGGTTACCGACCATAATCCGGAATATTTTGATGCTGCTGCCAATGTTGCTAAAGAACTTGCTCTAAAAATTTTAGACCATAAGTTACCTGATGGAACAGTGTTAAATGTAAATGTTCCCAACATTCCGGAAAATGAGATTAAGGGAATTTTACCTACACATCAAGGAAAATCAAAATGGGATGACGGTTATGAAGAAAGAGTTGATCCGTATGGAAATAAATATTATTGGCTTACTGGTAAAATGTCCGATACTGATAAAGAAATTCATAACGATCAAGTTGCCGTACAAAATAATTATATTTCCATAACACCTATTCATTTTGATTTAACCGATTATAAGGTTTACGAAGAACTGAAAGAATGGAATTTGGAAGAAATAAAATTAGATAGCTAAGATTTAAGTGATTAAAAACATTAAAGTTTTTTAGAAAAATTTCTATAAGAAATAATAAAAATTAGAATGAATTTGTTTAATAAATTTCACATTACTCTTTCAGGTAATCCGTATCTGTTTTTTTTGGGATTCTTTCTAATCTTAATTTATACCATTTATGTTTACAAATTTACAGTTCCGGTTATAAATAAATTTTATAAAACTCTACTTATTCTATTAAGAACAACAGTACTTTCCTTACTACTACTACTCTTATTTGATCCTGTTATAAGTATTACGAAAGAAATAAAAGTAGAACCTACAAATTTAATCTTTATTGATAACTCAAAATCTATTTCGCAATTTACCGAACCAAATACGTTAGCCGAAATTAAAAATTTAACAAAGGATTTTTTTTCTAGAATAAAAGGGAAAAATAAAATAGTTTCCTTCGGGAAAAAAACCAAAGAAATACCGTTTCAACAAATTGATTCATTAAAGTTTGATGAACCATCTACACGGCTAAATTTCATAAAAAATTATATAACAAAATTTAAGAATGTTTCATCGGTAACAATAATAAGTGACGGAATTATAAACGAAGGAAAAATTCCGGCTACCGAAACCGAAAAACTTGGTATTCCTTTTTATACTATTCTAGTTGGAGATACAACAAATTTTAAAGATATTGAAATTACTTCTCTTAGAAGTAATGAATTTATTTACCCTGGAAATAAAACCGAAATTGAAGCAACAATAACAAATACCGGATTTTCAGATGAACCTGTTTCGGTTAAACTTTTGGAAAACAATAAAATTATTAAAGTTAAAAATATTAGCTTAAGCTCTACCGGAATTAATAGGGTTCAATTTTCATATTCTACAAAACTTGTCGGGCAACATAATCTTACAGTAATTGTTTCATCAAAAAACAAAGAAGAAAATAAAAAAAACAACAGAAAGACAACAATAATAAATGTACTGGAAACAAAGAAAAAAATTATTTTATTAAGTGGAAGTCCTAGTTATGATTTGGCAACAATAAAAAGCAGTATCATAAATAATAATGATTTTAATATTCAATCAATTATACAATTAAGCTCGAACAAGTTTTATAAAAACGAAAAAGACTTTAACAAAATAAAGGAAGCGGATATTTTATTGTTAGTTAATTTTCCTTCTGCCAATACAGGCAATTTATTTATATCTAAAGTTATTGAATCAATAAAAAATTTTAATAAACCGTTTCTTTTTTGTTTTTCAAATAATACGGATTTATCCAAACTAAAGTTATTTAACAATCTGCTGCCGTTTAAGTTTTCTAATGAAAATGATTTATCTATTGAAAGCCAAGTTAAACCGGCAAATTTTACAAATAGTATTTTAGGCAGCACCGAACAACTTAAAGAAGAATGGAAAAACCTGCCACCCATTATTATTGCGAATGCAAAAATCACACCTAATATTTCGTCAGAAATTTTGCTGAAAAGTAGTACAAAAAATCAGCTACCGGTTATTTTTACAAACAATATTGCAGGAAGAAAAAGCGTTATAATTAATGCCGCAAATATTTGGAAGTGGAAATTAAAAGCACAGCATAAAGAATATAGATTATTTGATAATTTTATTTTAAATTCTATAAAATGGTTGTCTTCTCAAAACGATAAATCCGGATTTACTGTTAAACCTAACAAAAAAGATTTTAAACTGGGAGAATCCGTTTTATTTACTGCATCCGTTTATGACGAAACTTTTGCACCGGTAAATAATGCAAATATAGTTCTGGAAATTTCTAACAGTAACAAAAAACAAACGTTGGAGTTTACTTCTGTTAACAATGGACTGTATGAAGTTAAATTTGAACCAAACAATTCAGGAGAATATAAATATTCGGGGAAACTACTTCTCGGAGGGGAAAAAACTAAAAACGTAAAAGGGAAATTCTATATTGAACCGGTTGAACTTGAACTATACAATTCAAAAGCTAACAAAGAACTACTTCATTCTTTAGCGGAAAAAACATCGGGTAAATATTTTACTATAAGGAATTCAAAAAAACTACCAAATGAATTAAATAAGAAATATA
>JALSNL010000374.1 GCA_026987055.1 Melioribacteraceae bacterium
CATATTATCGGCACTCATTTTAACGGTTTTAATTCTAGGTGTTTTGGATTGCTTTTTTTGTACTTCTTCCGGTTCTTGCGGGAAAAACTTAAAACAAAAAGCTATTACATCGTTTCTAATTTCTTCAATTAAAGAAACAAACAGGTGAAATGCTTCTGCTTTATATTCAACAAGCGGATCTTTTTGACCGTATGCTCTTAGTCCGATTCCTTCTTTAAGATCATCCATTTCTCGCAGATGATTTTTCCATTTTTCATCAATAACACTAAGCACTGCGTAACGTTCTAATTTAGCCATCAATTCCGTGCCAAGCATTTCTTCTTTACGGGTATAAAATTCATTTGCAGCTTTTAGAATATCTTCTTTTAATCCTTCCTTGCCTTTTTCTACAAATGTTTCGGGATCAATTTTGTATTCGAGTAAAAGATGTTGAAGCAGCTCTTCTTGCAGTGCACTAATATTTACATCATCATAATATTTTTCAACAATTTCATCAACAAATTCATCTACCATTTCAAATACTTCGGCTTTAAGTCTTTCACCTTCCAAGGCTCTTTTTCTTCTTCCGTAAATAACTTCGCGTTGCTGGGTCATTACATCATCATAATCCAGAAGTCTTTTTCTTATTGCAAAGTTATTTTCCTCAACCTTCTTTTGTGCTCTTTCAACGGATTTTGTAATCATCGGATGCGTTAAAGCTTCACCTTCTTCAAAACCGATTTTACCCATAATTCTTGTAACTTTATCTCCACTGAATAATCTCATCAAATCATCTTCCAGCGAAACATAAAACTTGGATGTTCCCGGATCGCCCTGTCTTCCGGCACGCCCTCTTAACTGTCTATCTATACGTCTTGATTCATGACGTTCTGTTCCTAATATATATAAACCGCCTTTTTCTCTAACACCTTCTCCAAGTTTAATATCCGTTCCACGCCCAGCCATATTTGTAGCAATTGTAATTGCACCCGGTTGACCGGCAAAAGCAACAATTTCAGCTTCGCTTTTATGTTGTTTTGCATTCAATACGTTGTGCGGAATGCCTTGCCGTTTAAGCATTCTGCTAATTGTTTCGGATAGTTCCACGCTGGTTGTACCTACTAACACCGGTCGTTGTTCTGCTTTTAACTCTTTGATAGTTTCTATTACAGCATTTAATTTTTCTCTTTTTGTTCTGTATATTAAATCATCTTCATCAACTCTGGCAATAGGTTTATTTGTAGGAATAACAACAACTTCAAGCTTATATATTTCATAAAATTCACCTTCTTCGGTTTCGGCTGTTCCTGTCATACCGGCAAGTTTTTTATAAAGTCTAAAATAATTTTGAAGTGTTATTGTGGCTAAAGTTTGAGTATCACGTTCAACTTTAACATTTTCTTTTGCTTCAATTGCTTGATGAAGCCCGTCGGAATATCTTCTGCCCGGAAGTACACGTCCTGTAAATTCATCTACAATCGCTACTTTTCCTTCTTCCGTTATTACATATTCATCATCTTTTTCAAAAAGAGTATATGCTTTTAACAATTGATTTATTGTATGGATACGATCCATTTTTTCGCTGTAAATTTTATATACTTCATCCTTTTTCTTAAGCATTTCTTCTTTGCTTAAAGATTCATCATTTTCAATTTCACTAATTTCGGTTCCTAAATCCGGCAAAACAAAATAATCTTTACCTTCGTTGGTTCCAACTGCAAGTTCTTCGGTACCTTTTTCTGTTAAGTTAATTGAATTATTTTTTTCATCAATAGCGTAATATAATTCTTGATCAATTTCCGGCATGCGTTTTTCTTTTTCACGCAAAAACTCAAGTTCCGTTGCTTGAAGTAATTTTTTGTTTTCAGGTTCGGCTAATAATTTTGCAAGCTTTTTATTTTTAGGAAATCCGCGATGTGCTCTAAGCAAAGCTATACCGGCTAATTCTTTATTACCACCCTCGTTTAATATTTTTTCCGCTTCTTGAACAAGCGAGGCAACCAAAGAAGCCTGTTTACGGAAAAGTCTCTCAACTTTCGGTTTCATTTCATCAAATTTTTGTTCTCCGCTATCAACCGGTCCGGAAATAATAAGAGGAGTTCTTGCTTCATCAATTAAAACCGAATCAACCTCATCAACAATTGCATAATTATGAACGCGTTGAACACGATGTTCTTTTGCAATTGCCATATTGTCTCTCAAATAATCAAACCCGAATTCATTGTTTGTTCCGTATGTAATATCACATTGATAAATTTCTCTCCGTTTTTCCGTATCCATTGTATTAAGAATACAACCGACTGTTAAACCATGGAATTTATAAATTTCTCCCATCCATTCGCTATCACGTTTTGCAAGATAATCATTTACGGTAACAAGATGAACGCCTCTGCCGGTAAGTGCATTTAAGTAAATAGGCAAAGTTGCAACAAGTGTTTTACCTTCACCGGTTGCCATTTCTGCAATTTTTCCTTGATGTAAAACTATGCCACCAATCAATTGTACATCATAAGGCACCATATTCCATTCTACTTTTGTTCCTGCAACATCCCAAGATTTTCCTACCAATTTTGCACATGTTGCTTTTACAACCGCAAATGCTTCGGGAAGTAACTCATCTAGAATTTCGTCATATTTTTCGTCAAGTTCTTTGTTCAGTGATTCTATTTCATCATGAATATTTTCAATATCACCGTCAAAATTATCATCTTTTAATTGTTCTTCCAGTCCGGTAATTTTATTTCGTAATTCTTCCGTTTCTTTAGCAATTTTGTCTTTAAATTCAACAGTCTTTCCTTTTAATTGCTCTTCCGAATAGTCTTTAATTTTTTCATATTCAGCATTAATTTGATCAACTATAGGCCATAATTCCTTAAGAGCACGAACATTTTTATCGCCAAAAACTTTTTTAATAATACCTTTTAACATTCATTTTACTCCGTTTTTTCAGAACATTAAAGTTAGTTAAAGGTGTTCCAAAAAGCAATGCAAGAGGAAATACCTTATAAAAAAGTAAAAAGCTTACCCAACAATCTTTGACCGGAACAAAAGGAAAAAGAATTCCTTAGTTTTAATGTTTATTGCTATTTTTGTTTTTAGAATAAGATAAAAAAATAAAATATAATCGAATTTTACGATTTGTAAATCTTTTCCTTATATTCAACTTTACTCAAATAAATGTTTGCCTCTCACTCTATTTTTCTTTTATTTTGAATTAAATAACTAAAAAGAAAATATTTAAATTTTACATGATTGAAGTCTCTAAAAATATATCACTAAACGAAGATGAACTTAAATTTTCTTTTGTTCATTCCGGCGGACCGGGCGGACAAAATGTAAACAAGGTTGCTACGGCTGTTCAACTTAGGTTTAACATAAACAATTCTTCTTTACCAAATGATATTAAGCAAAGATTGATTAATATTGTAAAAAAAAGATTAAGTAAAGATTCAACTTTAACTATAGATGCCCGACGATATAGAAGTCAGGATAAAAATAAAAAAGATGCTATAGAACGCTTAATTAAGCTAATCAATAAAGCAGCCGAAAAACAGAAGAAACGTGTTAAAACCAAGCCAACAAAGGCAGCAAACTTAAAGAGACTTGAAAATAAAAAGAAAAGAAGTAACTTAAAAAAAGAGAGACAGGTTGCCAAAAAGAAAGATTATTAAGCAGCATATAAACTAACCGGAAGTTGTTGAATATAATTTTTTTTAATATCATAAAAAAAGCCACCGTACCCGGTTTTTCTTTTCACAAGGTGAGAAGTTATTTTTTTAAGAGAAAATTCGTGGCATTTGGTATAAATAGAAAAAGAAAATATATCGGTTTATTTCTGCAGATTTAATATTTTTGGTATATATACATCAATTAAATTGGTGTTCGGATTTTTATGTCATACCGATTTGTGTTTTTTCAATACCGGTATCTCTCCTTTGTTCAATAGATTCCGGTATTACACAAAAAACGTGTAAACCGGAATGACAGCTAAATGTATTCTAATAATCCGAAAACCACTTTAGTTTTAGTATAGAAACTTAAAAGGAGAATTGTTTTGCCGGAAAAGAAGATTAAAATATTTAAAAGTAAAATGGAACATGCCAAATTACATGATATCGTTCATGAAACATTCAGTTATTACTTTAAGAAATTATTAAACGGGGAAACCGGATTTTTACCGGAACATCAAATTGACGAGGTTAATTCCTTAACTTCTTATAATGAATTGGATAATGGTTTTGAAGAGTTTGGAAATTCGGTCTTAAAGAAAAGTGTGGTAATTAAGCTTAATGGCGGACTTGGTACAAGTATGGGTTTAAGTGCCGCAAAATCTTTATTAAATGTTAAAAACAATCTTTCGTTTTTAGACATAATTGCCAAGCAAGCAATATCTTCCGGCATTCCGCTTGTACTTATGAATAGTTTTAACACACAAAAAGATTCTCTGCAAGTATTAGCTAAATATCCGGAATTGCAAAATAAAATTCCTTTGGATTTTTTACAGTCCAAAATACCCAAAATTCATGCTGAAAATTTTGAGCCGGTTGAACATTCACAAAACCCGGCTTTAGAATGGTGTCCGCCCGGACATGGAGAAATTTATACGGCTCTTGTTATTAGCGGAATGTTAGATACTCTTTTAAAAAATAATATTGAATATGCTTTTATTTCAAATTCCGATAATCTTGGTGCAGTGATTGATTATAAAATACTTGGTTACTTTGCAAAAAATAATTTTCCCTTCCTAATGGAAGTTGCCGATAGAACAGAAGCAGATAAAAAAGGCGGACACTTGGCTAAATTAAAAAACGGACAATTTATTTTACGGGAATCCGCTCAATGTCCCGAAGAAGATATTAATGAATTTCAAAATATTGATAAACATAAATATTTTAACACAAACAATATTTGGGTCAATTTAAAATCATTAAAAAATATTTTAAAAGAAAAAAACAACATTCTCGGTTTACCAATGATTGTAAATAAAAAAACAGTTAACCCCAAAGATTCAAACTCTACAAAAGTATTTCAATTGGAAACAGCAATGGGTTCTGCAATTTCAGTATTTGAAGGTGCAACGGCTCTGGCGGTTCCGCGAACGCGCTTTGCTCCGGTTAAAACCACAGCCGATCTTCTTTCCGTGCGTTCTGATAATTACATCTTAACGGAAGATTATAAAGTTATTCCTAATCCGGAAAGAAAGTTAAAACCTATTGTAATTGATTTGGATTCAAAATTTTACAAACTTGTAGATGATTTAACAGAAAGGGTCCATGAAGCTCCATCCTTAATTGAATGTGAAAAACTAACCGTTAAAGGTGATTTCAAGTTTGGTAAAAATATTAAGCTAATTGGAAATATAGAATTTGTTAACGAAAATAATTATCAAATTTTTATTGATGATGGGAAAGTTATTAGGGGATAAACGAACAAATAAAAAAAGAGAAAAAAGTAAAGGAAATAATCTTAAATAAAAATTAATTTAACAATTCAATCAATTTTATTGTAATTTCATCAATTGTGGTAGATGTATCAATAAAAAATGTTCTTCCGAATGTTTCGTATTTATTTTTTAATTCATTTGTTATTTCATCATTGAGAATTATTACGGGAATACTTTTGTGTCTATCTTTTTCTCTTAGAGACGAAACCAATTGAACACCACTCATTAATGGCATATTATGATAACTAATTATTACCGAAGGTTTCTTTTCGGTTAAAATACTCAGTGCTTCAAAACCGTTTTGAGAAAATGACAAATTGTAATTTGGTAAAAGACTTTTGAAAATAATATATTTAGTATAACCATCAAGAAATAAAAATATTTTAATGACATTTAAAACTCCTTTTAATTTCTAATTAAAAAATCTTATAAAATCAAATGTAATACCTATGGCTATGGAACCACCCAATGGTGTTGGGAAAATTTCATCATCTTTATTGTAGGGGAAATAAATTATCTCGGGTGTAAGTATTATAGATAGGTTATTTTCTATATACCTATAGATTTGTATTTCACTACCTAAAGAATATTCTGGACCAAACACTATTTTATTAAAATCTGTATGATATGTGAAAGCGAAATATGGCACATATATTCCCATCCTTTTACTTAGAACAATTGTTGAAAAATAATTTGGGATATTATCCGTGTGCAATGAAACGCCTAAAGATAATCCATAATTAATTTTACTGCTATCATTTTTTGTATGCACAAATATATCAGCCCTCTTAGTAGCTTCACCAACAAATGAAACTCTTGTCTCTATATTATCAGTAATCCCAACACGTACTGCTCCGGCTAGTGGTGCAATGTAAGTAATATTAATTTCACCACCGTTAAGTCCTTCAGCACTCCTAAATGAAGCACAGCCTGCGAAATAAATTATTGATAAAAAAAAATAAAAGTGTTTTTATTGTGAAAAGTTTCATATTATTCACCAACATAAAAGTAAATTTGTTCTTTAACATTTTCATTTTCTTCATAATTAATATCTCCATAGCTATTTAAAAATGATAACTTAAAGTAACCCCAAAAGGAATTAAGAAACGAGAATCCCACTTAAGATTATCAACATCATAGTATTTTTCCATACGTTTAGGTATATATTTATATCTATACTCACCTGTTGAATTGCTGATACCACTATGTGGCATGTAAACATAACGATACTTTACCAACGATAGACCAACACCAAAATTTAAACGAAAATCAGTAGTTAGGTTAAGCACAAGATTAAGCCCGACTAAAAGACCTATTGAATATGTTTTATCATGTACCATCATATCCGCATCAACACCGTGATTAAAATATAAATCAAATACTAACTCAACTTTACTTTTATTCGTTATTTGTTGAAGGTGTGAAATTCCCAAACTGCCTAAATACCCCGCCCCAAATGTTCCGGCATTGGCATTAAGGTAAACATCGGATTTTTGAAATTCTATAATCTGCTTATTTATACCAAGCATTATATAAACTTCCCCAATACTACCAAAATATGAATCACCTAAAGAATTAGTATAATACAAACTTGCCTGACCCCAATAACTAAAAAAGCCCGGATAGCTATAAACGAAGGAAAATCCTTCTTCTCCGTTTGTAACAATGGCGTGGGGTAAATAAGGGGTTGAAATTTCAAGTGTAGTTTTGGGCATATAAATTTTTTTATTGCTTTGAGAGAAAACTAACGTGTAATTAATGAAATGAAATAATAAAATTAACAATATCATTTTTAAGCGTTTCATATTATTCACCAACATAAAAGTAAATTTGTTCTTTAACATTTTCATTTTTTTCCTTTGTAATATGTTCGTTAAATAGTTTTACTTCTTCTTCGTAAGGTAACAGAAAATGTAAGGTCTTAACAGCTTCTAATCGTTCTGTTTCTGAATTACTACTTAAACTTTGTTTAACTTTATCGAGATATTTACTTCTGTTCTCATCTTTCATAAATCGTACTGCTTTTAGAAATGTTAGTTTACTTTCTTCTTCTTTTTTGTTGTACAGTTTATCTACAACATTATTATTATCACTTACAATTTGTTTGAGCGTTAATTCGGAACCAAAGTTTTTAAAGTGCTTGTATTTGGTATATTCCGTAAATATTGTGTTGAGTACTTTTGTATCGGCTAGATTAGATAAACTATAAGCAAGTGTTTCCGATACCTCAAGATTACTTGGGGCATTATTAATAAATAATTGTAGAAGAAAAGACCTTGCTTTGCTTGAACCTGTAGAACCGAGTGTACCTATTACTACTCTAATTTTATTCAAATTATTAGTGTATTTGTTTGCAGTATTTATCAAAACATCTGTCCAATAATCTTTTTCTGATGTAGAAATTTTATCAGAAAATAAAAACTTCTTTATAGAGCGAGCAGCTCCGTTTATTGCTCCGTAATTATTACTTTCAAACAGTTCAGTTAACTGTTTTTTATCTGATTCATAATTTTTACTAATTCCAGTGTGAGATGCAGCATAAGAACGCAAACTTGTTGGTGAGTCTTTAGCATTTGCTAGTTTAAATAATATTTGGTTATAGTTTTCTCTTTGTTTGTCATCCTTTTCAGCATAGTCTGAAATGAAATCAATAAGAACTATTTTGAAATTAGCAGAATTAGTTTTAAGTGAAAGTTGCTCTAACATATTCTCTCTATATTCTTTGTTCTCAAACCTAACATTGTTTGGAGCAAGAAGATTGTAAGCCACAAAGTTAGCATTCTCACCTTTTGAAATATCAGCAAGAGCTAAAGGAAGTTCAGTTTCATCCATTGAATTAAAATAAGCTGTTGTTTTTTCATAATATTCTTGTTCAGTTGTTATGCCACTTATTAGATTATTATACTCTTTTTTATAATCCTTTGTTTACGAGGAAAGGGGAATGTTAAAGAATAGTAAAAAGACAAGTAGAATTTTGAGTTTTGTTTTTAGCATTACTACCTCCATTTTGCTTAGTAAGTATAACGGATTTGCAAATAACCCGCCGCCCTAAACGGCAAAGTTAAATTACAACAATTTATTTATAAAATGATTAAAACTTTAATTACTGTAAAAACTAAAATAGGAAATTAACACAAATGTTCAAAACTAAAACGTTGAAGAAAGCCAGACCGCCTCACTTGTCTCGGCGAAGTGTTGTTTACGAAGACGGAAGCGGTCGGGTTGAATTGCGGGTTATGCACGAAACCAAAAAACTGAAAAAAACCAAACCCGAACAAAACAACAAAGCTTAAAATTAAAAACCAAAACCCAAAAGAACGTTTAACGCAAACTTAAATTTTATGCTAAATATTTTTGCAGACAGAAAAGGGAAGACGAACATTAAAATGAATAATATACTGCAAAGATAAAATTCTAAAAAAACTTACAAATTTAAAACCCAAGTTGCCCGAAAGAGACCGAACACCTTACAAAACTGCTTGCCAAATAAAGCTTGCAAAAAATACTTAAAACTTAAAAAATAATGAAAATTGAGATTTGCAAACTTAAATTGACCAAAAAACCAAAAACTAAACGCAACTAAAACATAAAATTTATTTACGCAGTAAAACTAAAATTTAAGCTTGGTTCAAAAAACACGAACCC
>JALSNL010000375.1 GCA_026987055.1 Melioribacteraceae bacterium
TCAATTTTTTCAAAACTTGTTAAAACCTTCGTGGCAAAGAATAATTTTATTTTTAGTAATAGCATTACTTTTAGTTGCCGTACTTACCGGAATTCTTGCCGGCGAAGAAAAGAACTGGATAAGAGGGACAATAATTTTAGTGGTTAGTTTCTCATTGTTTGTAGTACTTTCCGTTCCCGAGCATTTTATTAAAAAACATATTTGGGAACATATAGTAAAAGTTCATACATTACGTATTTTTCTTTGGACTTTCGGAACTTTGCTACTTATTCATTTTTTAATGAATTATATCGATGTAAATTCTTTAATAGCAAATAATATGTTTGTTGTTTTAATTGTGGCTGTACTTGTCGGCATTATTCCGGAATCCGGTCCTCATTTAATTTTTGTTACTTTATTTGCTCAAGGTTCAATCCCCTTTTCCATATTATTGGCAAGTTCAATTTCGCAAGACGGACACGGAATGTTGCCATTACTAGCCGAATCGAAAAAAGGTTTTATTGCCGTAAAAATTATTAACGTTATTTTTGCTTTTATTGTTGGAATATTCGGTTTGGGAATAAACATTTAATATTTACTTATATTTACACATCAAAATATTCACATTAATAATTTTACAAACATGGTTATATTAGGAAAAACAAAAGTTAAAACAGCTTTGGATGCACATCCCGAGTTAAAAAATATTCTTATTGAATTATCTCCGAAATTCAGCAAACTTAATAATCCTTTAATCTATAAAACCGTTGCCAAGTGGGCTACTTTTGAGGATGTAGCAAAAATAGGTAATATTTCCATTTGCGTTCTGCTACATAAATTAAATGAAAAAATCGGTGAAACCGAAGCATTGATAAAAGCATTTCCGGAGTGTATTAATTTTAACGATTTACAAAAAGAAGAAAAAAATATTTTCAATCCCGATTCCTATAAAATTATTGAGTTTGATACAAGAACACGAGACGATTTCTTTTTACCGGAACTTACAAAATTAATATCCAACATAAAACAAGATGAAGCCGTGAAAATAATCAGCACATTTGATCCTATTCCATTGAAAAAGAAAATTGAATCTATGGATTTTAAATATTCTACCAAAGAAGTTGAAGCGGATTTATTTGAGACTTTTGTTTTTCAAAAAATATTTAACTAAATGGAACATCATAAAAGTAATGAAAAAGAATAGTAATATAAAATTAGATGATTATGAAAAAGAAATATTTGAAGCTTATAAATCAGGCAAATTAAAACCTACCAAAACCCAAACGGATTTTAAAACTATTGCTAAAAATACACTAAAAAAAAATAAAAGAATTAACATTCGAATATCGGAAAATGATTTGGATGCATTGCAAAGAAAAGCTGCTCGAGAAGGTATTCCTTATCAAACTTTAATAGGAAGTGTGTTACATAAATATGTTAGCGGCTTTTTTAAAGATGCATCTTAAAACAGAGTGATAATTAAAAACCTTCAAAGATTATTTTTTATATAGATTATAATCTCTGAAGGTTGCTTATTTTTTTTACATTGTTAAAGACATTATTGCTTTTGCAGTGTGCAATCTGTTCTCCGCTTCATCAAAAACAATTGATATATCGGGATTATCCAAAATTTCGTCCGTTACTTCGTTGTTTCTATCAGCCGGAAGGGCATGCATTAGTTTTACATTTTTATCCGCTAGTTTTATTCTTCTATCATCGCAAATCCAATTTTTATATTTGGCAAGATTTTCCGACATTTCTTTTTTACATTCTTCTTCGTTATCCAAATATTCTTGTATTCCGTAATGACCGAAACCTCCCCAGTTTTTGGGAATAACAATATTTGCGCCTTCAAAACCTTCATCCATATCATTTGTAAACTTAATACTTCCGCCACCTTCTTCGGCGTTCTTTTTTGCTTTTTCAATTATATAATCGCTAAGCGGAAATTCTTTCGGATGTGCAATTGTCAAATCAATTCCGTAACGCGGAAAAAGTAATGCTTGTGTTTGCGGAACCGAAAGCGGTTTGGAATGCGTATCAGCATAAGCCCAAGAAACAGTAACTTTCAAACCTTTCGGATTTTTATCAAAATGTTCAAAAATAGTTTGCAAATCGGCAAGACCTTGAAAC
>JALSNL010000376.1 GCA_026987055.1 Melioribacteraceae bacterium
TTGCATTTTAGCTAGGTAACGTAGTATTTATCAAAAACCTTTAAGAATACAAGCTTAATATCTTAATTTATAGGCATTTAAATTAGTTAAAATCAATTTAATATCAAAAAAAAAAAAATAATTTTACTATCGTTAAAACTTATAAAAAATAATTTTCTTAAATTATATGTTTAATTATTTTTTAAAGGATTAACATGTTAAGTCAAGATTTATTAGATATTCTATGTTGTCCCGAATCTAAAGCGGACTTAATTTTAGAGAATAACTTTTTAGTTTCTACAGATAAAGCTACACGAAGACGATACAAAATTGAGAATGATATTCCAATTATGTTAATTGACGAATCCGAACAGCTTTCTCTTGAAGAGTGGCAAGCAATTATGCAAAAGCATGGAAAGAAATTTTAATTTTTTATGATTAAAAAAAATGATATCTCCGACATACAATCCTACCTAAGCGATGCAGCTAATATAACCGGCAATTGCAGTTTTGTTTTATTTCCCGAAAATACAAAAGAAATTCAAGAAATAATTATTGATGCAAATAAAAATAAAACTCCGGTTACTATTTCTGCAGCCAGGACCGGCTTAACCGGCGGTTGTGTTCCAAACAATGGAATTTTAATTTCAACGGAAAAGTTGAACAACATAATTTCAATTGATAACATAAAAAAATCAGCCATTGTACAAGCCGGTGTCCTTCTTTCGGAACTGCAAAATAATGTTGAAAGCAAAAAACTATTCTATCCTCCAGATCCAACCGAAACAAATGCAACAATCGGAGGAACCGTTGCTACCAATGCCTCGGGAGCAAGAACTTTTAAGTATGGGCCAACACGTAACTTTATTGAAGAATTGGAAATTATTTTGCCGACAGGCGAACTATTGAAAATTAAAAGAGGACAATATTTTGCGAACAACTTTGACGGAACAATAACTTTATCCGATAAAAAATGGAATTTACCTATTCCCGAATATGACATGCCCAATGTAAAACACGCTGCCGGATACTTCTGCAAAAAAAATATGGACCTTATTGATTTATTTATCGGCTCCGAAGGAACTTTAGGAATTATAACCAATATAAAATTAAAATTACTTGACTTACCTGAAAATATTTTATCAATAATAATTTTCTTTGAAAAGGAGAATGATATTTTTTCCTTTGTTAAGAACATAAAAGAAAAATCGTTTGGCGAATTATCAAAAATCGATTTAAGGGAAATTGAATTTTTTGATGAAAATTCATTAAATCTGCTAAAAGATGAATTTTCTAATATTCCAAGTAACTCAAAAGGAGCAATTTGGATTGAACAAGAATACACTCCGGATGTGGAAGACGAAATAATAGAAGAAATAACTGAAACAATTCTTGCAAACAATGGTAACGAAGAAAACATTTGGTTTGCAATGAACGACAAGGAGAGAAAAAATCTTAAGCATTTCAGGCATTCAATTCCACTTGCCACAAATGAGATTATTTCCGGTAGAAACTTGCAGAAAGTTGGAACCGATACAGCCGTACCCGATTATAAGTTTCAAGATTTTTTCAATTATACTAAAAATCTAATTATTGAAAACAACCTGCAATATGTTGTTTACGGGCATATCGGAAATTCTCATTTACACTTCAATATGCTGCCTAAAGATGAAAAAGAATTCCAACTTGCCAAAAAACTTTATGGAATAATATGTGCAAAATCCGTTGAATTAGGCGGAACAATTTCCGCCGAGCATGGTATAGGTAAATTAAAAACAGATTATTTATTAAAAATGTTCGGTGAAGAAAACATAAAACAAATGGCAAAACTTAAGAAAGTATTTGACCCGAATATGATTTTGAATATTGGAAATATTTTCGACAAACATTTTCTTGAAAAAGTTTAATCTGCGCAAAGCTAATTAGCATTAAAAAACACATATTACTAAAAATTGCAAATTAACAATATTCAACATACATTTTCTTAAAAAGACGTATAATATTTTTATTATTGAAGAAACCTTTGAATAACCTATTTAACGCCGTCATTCCGGTTGTCTTTTGTGCCGGAATCTACTAAAACTTAAGAGATTCCGGTATTCCAAAAGAACTG
>JALSNL010000377.1 GCA_026987055.1 Melioribacteraceae bacterium
AAACTGAAAATTCACATTAAAAATTTAGTTTCCTTGAAATAATAAAACGAAATAGTAACACCATTAAATTTACCTTGTGAGGAGATTAAATCTATCTGCTATCTTTTAGGTGGTAAATGTATTAATTACTTTTTAAACAAAAAATATAATCGTTGCAAAAAATCATACTTTTCTAATTTTAAATCTTTGGTAAACCATTGTTAATGTACCTTGACATTTAGAATAGTGACGGTTATTTTTATAAATTGTGATTAAAATTAGTTGCGAGATTCTTTTTGGCAAAAAAACTGAGTAAAACCGATTTATTGCTCATCGAAGAGACAAAAAATAATGGCAATATTCCAAAGCATATTGCTATTATAATGGATGGAAACGGACGTTGGGCAAATGCCAAAGGACTTCCAAGAGCAGCGGGACATCGTAGAGGTGTTGAAACTGTGCGGACAATGGTTCAATCGTGTATTAGCCTTGGTGTTAAATACTTAACACTATATACTTTTTCTACCGAAAATTGGAATCGTCCGCAGCAAGAAGTAACCATGCTAATGAGGTTAATGGTAAAAAGTCTTAAAAAAGAAACTGCAGAACTAAATAAAAATAATGTTAAAATTACAACTATTGGAGATACAAAAAGTTTACCTGACATAGTACGTAAAGAACTTAATGCCGCAATTAATAAAACTAAACACAATAAAAAATTAGTTTTGAATTTAGCCTTAAGTTATAGCGGAAGGTGGGAAATTGTTGAAGCAACCAAAAAGATTGCGGAAAACTATGCCAAAGGTAAAATTTCCTTAGATGAAATAAATGATGAATATATTGCAAAAAATTTAACAACTGCCAATATGCCTGATCCGGATTTAATGATTAGAAGCGGTGGTGAACATAGGATAAGCAACTTTTTAATCTGGCAAATAGCTTATTCGGAATTATATGTTTCAAAAGTATTATGGCCGGATTTTAATTGTAAAAACTTGGTGGAAGCCATACAAGATTATCAAAATAGAGAGAGAAGATTTGGACTTATTAGTGAACAAATTTCAAAAACCCACAAAGTTACTCAGTCAAAAAATAAGCTTACCAAGCAGCTTACTTAGACTAATTCCGATATTACTGATATTATTTAGCTCAACAGTACATCCTCAGTTCCAAAAGAAAACTTATAAAATCTTAGGGATTTCTGTTGAAGGAAACAAAACTGCCGAAGCCAATACTATTATTGCCAATAGTGGTTTTAAAGAAGGGAAAACAATTGAGATACCAGGAGATGCCACCAACAATGCAATAAAAAGACTTTGGGCACTTGGTATTTTTAGTGACGTTCAAATTTTAATTGATAAAAAATTAAATGACGGGATTTTCTTACTTATTAAACTAAAGGAACTTGATAGAATAGAAGATATTGTTATAAGAGGAAATGATGAACTAGATGAAGATGATATTAAGAAAAAAATTGATCTTGTAAGTGGTCAAACATTAAAACCGCAAGAAGTAAAAAAATCTATAAACAAAATAAAAGATCTTTATGAAGACGAAGGATATTTAAATGCTAAAATTACTCCTTTAACATTTTCTTTTCTTTCAGCCGATACGTCAAAAGAAACAATATCAGTTACATGGCAAAACGAAAAAGACCCGACGGATTTTGAAATAACAACTTACGATTATAATCCTGAACTAAAATCAAACATCATAAAAAGAATTAAAAGCAGAAAACTGCTGGTGTTAGATATAAAAGAAGGTGATGAAGTTACAGTTCGCAGTATTACCTTTAGTGGCAATAAAGCTTTTGATGATAGTGAACTTAGAGGCGCACTTGATGAAACCGTGCAAGACGAATGGTGGAGATTTTGGAATTCCGCAAATTTTAAAAAAGAAGATTTTGAAAAAGACAAAGAAGCATTAACTACTTTCTACCAAAAAAACGGTTATAGAGATTTTGAAGTTCTCTCCGATTCAATTTCTTTTTCCAAAGACAAAAAATTTATGGATATCCGTATTAACGTTTACGAAGGTCCGCAATATAAAATAAGAAACATAACTTGGGAAGGCAACACTGTTTATCCCGATGCTATTCTAACCGAACGCCTCGGCTTCCGTAAAGGAGATATTTTTAATTATGAATTATTCAATCAAAATTTATTTGGTAACCAAACCCAAACAGATGTAGCTTCTTTATTTTTGGATAACGGATATTTAACATTCCGTCAAGAAGTTTCCGAACACAAAGTAGCAGAAGATTCAATCGACATAAACATAAAAGTTACGGAAAACAGTCAGTTCAAAATAGGAACCGTAAAAATAACGGGAAACGACAGAACAAAAGATAAAGTAATAAGAAGAGAACTGTTTACCGTACCGGGCGATTATTTTAGAAGAAGCAATGTTATGCGCAGCATTCAACAATTGGCAAATTTACAATATTTTAATGTGGAAGAACTTTATAAGAAAGGTGTTGATTATAAACCTGTTTCCGATAGCTTGGTAAATTTGGTTTATAACGTTAAAGAAAAATCAAGCGATTTTATAAATGCTTCCGTAGGATATAGCGGATTTTTCGGTTTTAGCGGTTCTATAGGATTTACACTTTCAAACTTTTCCATCGCAGAACCATTTCAACTTGGCGGCGGACAAGTACTTAATTTTAACTGGCAATTCGGTGTTGGTAATTATTACAGAACTTTTAATCTTGGTTTTACAGAACCTTGGTTTTTAGATACTCCAACCTCTTTAGGTTTTAATGTTTCGGATACAAGACAAAGATATATTTACGATTTAAGACAATCCGGAATTGCAATGACAATAGGACGAAGATTAAAATGGCCTGATGACAGATTTTATATTCAAGGGTCACTCCGTTTTCAATATAACAATGTGCTTGACGGAAGAAGTTTTTATGCAACAGGTATTTCACATCAATACACAGCTGGGGTAGCAATAAACAGAAGCGATATAGATAATCCTATATTCCCTTCCACAGGTTCAAAACTTGCACTTAACTTTGATCTATCCGGCGGACCGTTTTTGCCCGGAGATGTTGATTATTATAAATTACAATTCAGAACCGATTGGTACAGAAGATTATTCGGGACTAATAAAATTACATTTTATGCCGGAATTGATCTTGGTTACATACATGAATTAGTTAAAGGTACAACAATTCAACCGTTTGAATTTTTCTATATGGGAGGCAACGGATTAGTAATTGCAACTACACCGCTAAGAGGTTATGCCGATAGATCTATAGGTCCGAAATTTAACGGTAATAATATTGGCGGCCGTGTTAAAGTAAAATATACTACCGAAATTAGAGCAGCTTTAACATTAGAACCAATGCCGATATATGTAATTGCTTTTGCCGAAGCCGGTAATGCATTTAGAAATTTGCCATCAGCTAATTTATTCGACTTAAAAAAATCTGCCGGTGTAGGTGCACGAATTATGATAAACCCTATCGGTTTAATCGGTTTTGATTATGGTTATGGTTTTGATAGACTTTCTGTTGACGGACAAGATCCCAAATGGGAATTCCATTTTCAATTTGGAAAAGGTTTTTAGATATACAAAGCACAAAATAGATTTTAATTTAAGCTAACAAACAAATATTATTATAACTTTAATATTTATGATATATTTACAATAAAAATATAAACACATAACAAAAAAAGAGGTAAAATTGAAAACATCACATATTCTTATACTACTAACATTATTTGTTTCTTTAACATTTGCTCAAAGCAGCCAAAAAATCGGTTGGGTTAATTCCGGCACTATTTTACAACAATATCCTCCTGCAATAAAAGCCCAAAGCGATTTAGATGCTTTAACTGCAAAATGGACAAAATCAATTGATAGTATGACAACAGCTCTTCAATCATCATATGCACAAGCACAAAAACAATTTGCTAACATGACACCCGATAAACAAAGAGAGGTTCAACAAAAATTAGTGCAACAAGAACAATACATTGCACAATTTAAACAACAAAAATTTGCTCAACCTAATGGTGAATTATTTATAAAACAAGAACAATTATTAAAACCTATTAAAGATAAAATTCTTAAAGCCATTGATGCTGTAAGAAAAAAAGAAGGAATGAATTTTGTGTTTGATAAAACAGGTGATGTTCTTTTACTTTTTGCAGATCCAAAATATGATATTACAAATGCTGTACTTGATAAATTAAAACGCGGTTAATATTTGTATTTTTTTTAGAGGTTTGTAAAGGGCAAAAATAAATAAATAGCTACTTACAGACCTCTTTGTTATTTTAAAACATAATTTTAGGAGAATAAAGTTATGAAAAAACTAACCCCGCTATTATTTTTTGTATTACTATTGTCATTTTCAAATATTTCCGCTCAACTAAAAATCGGGTATGTTGATTCCGAAGCAATAATGGACCAATTGCCGGACGCACAAGATGCACAAAAAAGCATTGATGTTCAAATTGACAAATGGGATAAAGAGATTAAAGAACTTCATCAAAAATGGAAAGATAAATATGATGAATATGAAAGAAGTAAACTTATAATGAGTAAACAAAAAAAAGCCGAAATGGAAAAACAATTAATTGCTTTGGAACAAGATGTTGCTAATTACAAACAAGATAAGTATGGTGCTAACGGAAAATTGTTTAAACTTCAAGAAGAATTGATGAAACCGATACAAAATCAAATTTTTAACGCAATTGATGAAGTAGCTAAAGAAGAAGATTTTGATTTTATTTTTGATAGAAGCGGAGATCTTATTTTTCTTTATGCAAAAGAAAAATATGATGTTACTCCTTTAGTACTAAGTAAATTACAATAACGCATGAATATAACAGTTCAGAATATTGCCGATATTGTTAATGGAAAAATAATTGGGGACCCAAATCTAATTATTAATAATGTTGCACGCATAGAGGAAGCAAAAAACGGAGATCTTACTTTTCTTTATGATAACAAGTATAAAAAACATCTTTCCACAACAAAAGCATCGGCAATTTTAATTGATGATAACACTGAACTTCTTGATAATAAAATTACTTACATCAAAGTTGCTAAACCCAATATAGCCTTTCAACAAATTATATTAAAATTCTTTAATCCGGATTTTAAGTTTTCAACCATTGCCAAGTCCGCAGCTATTGACGAATCAGCTGTTATAAATGATAATGTTGGAATAGGCGAAAATGTTTTTATAGGAAAAAACTGTGTAATTAACAAAGGTGTTACAATATATCCCAACACTGTAATTTTAGATAATTGTTATATTGGTGAAAATACTTTGATTTTCCCAAACGTTACAATAAGAGAAGAAACAATAATTGGTAAAAATGTAATTATTCAACCTGGTGTAGTTATTGGTTCGGACGGATTCGGATATTCTAAAGACGAAAATGGAGTTTACAATAAAATACCTCAGATTGGAAATGTTATTATAGAAGATGAAGTGGAAATTGGAGCGAATGTAACTATAGATAGATCATCACTTGGTTCAACAATTGTTGGCAAAGGCGTTAAACTTGATAATCTAGTACAAGTAGCTCACAATGTTACAATCGGTTCAAATACAGTATTTTCTTCACAATCCGGAATTGCCGGAAGTGCTAAAATTGGTAACAACTGTGTAGTTGCCGGACAAGTAGGAATTGTTGGCCATTTGGAAGTTGGTGATAATATAATAATCGGCGGACAATCCGGAGTTACAAAATCTTTGAATAAACCTGGAGTTTATTTCGGAACACCGGCTAAAGAACTTAAAACCAGTTTAAAGTTAGAATCGCATATTAGAAATCTTCCTAATTATGCTGAAAAAATTAAAATATTAGAAACTAAAATTATGGAACTTGAGTCTAAACTTATTAACAATAAAGAAAAAGGAAATAATTAATGCTTGCTCTTCAAACAACAATTGGTAAAGCTGTTTCAATTTCCGGTGTTGGTTTACATACCGGAACATCTTGTACAATGACATTTAAACCCGCACCGGATGACCACGGAATTAAATTTGTTAGAACAGATTTGGGAGACAAACTTGAAATACCGGCTCTTGTAGAATATGTTGTTGATGTTTCCCGCGGAACTACTTTGGGTTTAGGTGATGTAAAAGTTCATACGGTGGAGCATGTTTTAGCAGCTGTTGCAGGTCTTCAAATAGATAATATTATAATTGAACTTGATAATGCCGAACCTCCGATTGGTGATGGTAGTTCTATGCCTTTTGTTGAAAAACTTTTGGAAGCAGGAATAGTTAAACAAAAAACTCCTAAGGATTATTTAATAATTGATAAAACAATATCATACAAAAATGAAGATGAACAGGTTGACATAGTTGCTTTGCCTCTAGACGGTTTTAGAATGACGGTTATGGTTGATTATCAAAATCCGGCTTTAGGCAGTCAACATACAGGCTTATTTGATTTGGAAGCTGAATTTGTAAATGAGTTTGCCCCTACAAGAACATTTTGTTTCCTTAGTGAAGTAGAAGCTTTAGCAGATCAAGGTTTAATTAAAGGCGGAAATATTGATAACGCTGTAGTTATTGTTGACCGTAAAGTCTCGGATGATGAGTTGGAGAAACTATCCAAAAAATTAGAATTGGACGAAGAAATTTCAATAGGGAAAAACGGTTTCCTCAATGAGAATAATTTGAGATTTAAAAACGAGCCGGTCAGACACAAACTTTTGGATATGATTGGAGATTTAGCATTAATCGGTGCACCGATAAAAGCACAAATCTTAGCTGCTCGTCCCGGACACAAAGCAAATATAGAATTTGCCAAAATTGTAAGAAAATTATATCAGCAAAAACAGTTGGAAAAACAATATCAGCATGTAAAAAAAGAAGGAGTTGTATTTGATACTGTTGCAATTCAGAAAATACTTCCGCACAGATATCCTTTTTTACTGGTAGATAAAATAATTCATTTAGAGCTGGATAAAAAAGTTATAGGAGTAAAATCCGTAACTATTAATGAACCGTTTTTCCAAGGTCATTTCCCCGGTCAACCTATTATGCCCGGTGTTTTAATTATTGAAGCAATGGCACAAACCGGTGGAATTCTTATGCTAAATTCCGTAGAAGACCCGGCAGAGAAACTGGTGTTTTTTATGGGAATTGATAAAGCTAAATTTAGGAAACCTGTTGTCCCCGGTGACCAACTTATTTTCGAAGTAGAATTGCTTAACAAACGCAGTCGTTTTGTTGTAATCAAAGGTATTGCAAAAGTAGGAAATAAAATTGTAGCGGAAGCCGAACTAAAAGCTGCTATTGTTGATAGAGAAAATTAATTAAAAGAAAAAATATGAATCAAATACATCCTACGGCAATTGTTAGTTCAAAAGCGGAAATCGGTTCTAACAATGTTATTGGTCCTTATACGGTTATAGAAGATGATGTTATAATCGGGAATGATTGTATAATTGGCTCGCATGTTGGAATCTATAACGGTGCAAGAATTGGAAATAAAGTTAAAATTTACCAATCGGTTTCCGTGGCAAATCATCCGCAAGATTTAAAATTTAAAAACGAAGAAACTACATTTGTTATTGGCGATGGAACAATTGTAAGAGAATTTGTTACACTTAATCGCGGAACTTCCGAATCCGGTACTTCAATTGTAGGAGAAAATTGTTTGCTTATGGCGTATGCTCATATTGCGCATGATTGTGTTGTAGGGAATAATTGCATAATTGCCAATGTAGTTCAGTTAGGCGGACATGTACATATTGGAGATTGGGCAATTCTTGGCGGAGGTTCTCTGGTACATCAGTTTTGTAAAATTGGCGAGCATGCTATGATGGGCGGTGCATACCGTGCTGTAAAAGATATTCCTCCTTATGTTATTGCTGCCGGAGAACCTTTGAAATATGGCGGATTAAATACTATAGGATTAAGACGACGCGGTTTTTCCAATGAAGATATTTTTAAATTAAAAGATATATATTCTTATATTTTCTCTAATGACTTAAACCTTTCTCAAGCAAAGCAAAAAGTTAAAGAAAAATATTCTGACGATAAATTAGCCGGAACGGTTTTGGCTTTTTTAGATAAAAGTACAAGAGGCATAATTAAAAAGTGAAATGGCATTTAATTACTCATGATTATTATACCGGTAAGTATAATATGGAGTTTGACTTACAACTTGTTAAACAATTAAAACCCGATAATGCTTATTTAAGATTCTACGGATGGAAACCATTTTGTATTTCGTTAGGAGCAAATCAATCAATAAAAGAAGTTAAAACGGAAAAAGCACTTATTGATAATATTGATATTGTAAAAAGACCTACCGGAGGAAGAGCAATACTTCATGCCGAAGAATTAACTTATTCTGTGGTATTGCCTAATATAAAAACCATTAGCGGAAGAGAAATATACGAAAATATTTCTAATGCAATAGTTGCAGGACTAAGACTTTTTGATACAAAACTTAATGACGTTATGCTGGAAAAGGAACAACCTAAATTTAGAAAATTATTAGAACAACCATCAGGCGCATTATGTTTTGCCAGTACTGCCAAAAGTGAAATTAAATTTAAAGGGAAAAAACTTGTCGGCAGTGCTCAAAGAAGAATTGGCAATTCATTACTTCAACATGGTTCAATTTTAATCGGGAAATATCACCGGCACTTAGTTGATTATATTAACACACAAAATGATGAAGAAATAAAAACTATTGCTACGGAGCTAAATAGCAAAACTATTGAAATTGAATCAATACTCAATAAAAAAATTACTGTAGATAATCTTCAAGATTCTATTATCCAAGGTTTTGAAAACTATTTAAATATTGAATTTTATAACACAGTCTCTTTGCCCGCATCATAAAAAACATAAAGAATAACATGAAAACACTAAGCAAAATAGATTTTTATTTCTTTGCAAACATTTTGTTTGTTTTGGTGTTTTTATTTATTCCGTCGCAAAATTTTTCGCAGGCACAAAAGATAGAAAAA
>JALSNL010000378.1 GCA_026987055.1 Melioribacteraceae bacterium
ATGAGATTTTGCCAAGCGTTTATGAGCGAATTATTCCGTCATATTGGTCCGAATACAGATGTACCGGCCGGTGATATTGGTGTTGGCGGTAGAGAAATAGGATATTTGTTTGGTCAATATAAAAAATTAAGAAATGAATTTACTGGAATATTAACCGGTAAAGGTTTGAATTGGGGTGGTTCATTAATTCGTCCTGAAGCTACAGGTTATGGTTCTGTTTATTTTGCTGCCGAAATGCTGCAAACAAGAAATGATACTTTTGAAGGAAAAACTTGTTTGGTTTCCGGTAGTGGTAATGTTGCACAATACACGGTGGAAAAAATCAATCAACTAGGTGGAAAAGTAGTTACACTTTCCGATTCCAGCGGTTATATTTATGATGAAGCAGGTATTGATGCGGAAAAATTAGCTTTTGTTATGGAATTGAAAAATGTTAAACGAGGTAGAATAAAAGAGTATGCGGAAAAATATTCCAGTGCTGTTTATACACCGGCTGATAGTAACGCAGAATTCAATCCTTTATGGAATCATAAAGCGGATTGTGCATTCCCTAGTGCCACACAAAATGAAATAAATGGTAAAGATGCACAAAACTTAATTAACAATGGAGTAACTGTTGTAAGTGAAGGTGCTAATATGCCTACTACTTTGGAAGGTGTAAATATATTCCTAGATAACAAAATTCTTTACGGTCCTGCAAAAGCTGCCAATGCCGGTGGTGTTGCTGTTTCCGGTTTGGAAATGAGTCAAAATAGTATGAGATATTCATGGACAAGAGAAGAAGTAGATCAAAAATTACATGGAATTATGAAAAGCATTCATAAAACATGTGTTGATACGGCAGAAAGATTTGGAACACCGGGAAATTATGTAAATGGTGCTAACATCGGAGGTTTCTTAAAAGTTGCCGATTCAATGATGGATCAAGGTGTTGTTTAGTCAGTAATAAAAAAAGAAACTTATTTTTATATAAACAAGAAAAAATCTACCGGCTTAAAAAAAATCCCTATTGAGTAAAATCAATAGGGATTTTTATTTAATATTTTTTCTTTTGTGAATAAACTACTTTACTACCTTGAATTCAATTCTTCTATTTTGTGCTCTTCCTTTTTCAGTACTGTTATCTGCTATTGGTGAACTTTCTCCAAAACCTTTTGTGGTTAATCGGTATTTGCTGATTCCATGTTCTATCAAATATTTTTTAACAGCATTTGCTCTCATTATTGAAAGATACTGATTGTAATCATCAGAACCAATATTATCGGTATGTCCTTCAATTCTTATTTTAATATTAGGATGTTTTTTAAGAACTTTTGTAACATCAACTAATATAAGTTTAGATTTTTCAACAAGAATATCTTTATCAAATACAAAATGCAAATTATTTAGTACAAAACCATCGGAATTAAGTAAAGCTTTTTCCATTTTTTTTGCTTCGGGAGATAATTCCGAATCTTCGGTATTAGTATTTATTTCGTCATTATAATTTACATTGTTATTTATCGAAGTTCCCTCGTAATTTCCATCGGTTATTTTGAATTCAATTCTTCTGTTTCGTGCTCTTCCGTATGCGGTATTATTATCGGCTATCGGATTTTCTTCACCGTGTCCGAATGTAGATAATCTGTTGGCATTAATACCGTGTGCAACTAAAAAGTTTTTAACGGAAATTGCTCGTCTAAGAGATAAATCTTTATTGTACGCTTCATCTCCCAAGTTATTGGTATATCCATGAATTTCGATATTAACATCCGGATGTTTTTTCAAAACATCAACAACTCTTAAAAGAATATTTTCCGAATCCCCGGTTATTTTATCGCTATCATGTTTGAAGAAAACACCTTCAAGAACAAATTGGTCATTATTTTGTATAGCTTTTTCTAATTGTGCCCCATTTCTATCCGATGGTGTTTCAAATTCCGTGCATCCGTTTGTCTTACCATCGTAAATACTAAATTCAATTCTTCTGTTAATAGCTCTTCCGGCAGGTGTTTCATTACTGGCAATAGGTTTTCTTTCACCACATCCGGCAGTATAAAGATTTTCACCGTTGACACCTTTTGCGATTAGATAATTTTTAACGGAGATTGCTCTTCTTTTAGAAAGATCCAGATTATAAAGATCATCTCCAATATTATCAGTATGCCCAAGTATTTCAATCTTTTCATCAGGAAATCTTTTCAGTACAGATGCAACACGATCTAAAATAAGTTTAGATTCTTCCGTTAATTTATCTTGGTCAAATTTGAAACGAATATTATCTAAAACAAAAGCTTCTTTATTTCGGACTCCATTTTCAACAATTTTTTCAATAACAACGGTATCTTTTACTATTTTTTCAACAGGCACTTCCTTAATTACTTCAACTTCTTTTATACCGCCGGCATTACAAATTAGAGAAGTATCACCTCTTGAGAAATACCATCTAATTCCCAAATCCGCCGCCATATATGAATCTCCATTGCTTTGAAGAATTCCTTTTACTTCATTACGCGTATCGTTTCCGTCAATTTTGTTATTTGATGCGGTTATGTAATTTACTTCTGCAATAACGCTAAGATCATTAAACATTCTGTACTCTAATCCGCCACCAAATTTAAATTGATAACCATCCCACCAACCTTGCGGGTCTCTTCTTAATTCTCCTCTTCCATTTTCAAGATAAGGATTATCAGATTTGAATATAGCATAACCAACACCTGCATCAAAATACGGAGTTAAGTAATCACAAGCTAAAAGAGTATAAACAATATCAAAGTTTAATGTTGCCATATTAACGCGATTATAAACTTCATTGCTATGATCATTATAATAATTCTCCAAGGATACTAAATGTCCAAACAATCTAAAGCCAATATGTTCGGTTATGTTATAACCTAAAGCAAGATTCAAACCGTAATTTCTATGATTTGCAATTAATGGGCTAGAGATAGTCATATAACGCGGATAAGTTCCTCCTACACCAAGATACCAACTGGTTTTATAGGGAGTGTAATGTTCTTTAGTATTTTTTTTATCAACTAAGTTTTGAGCTGAAATTACCGTGCTTATAAAAACAAGAACAATAATTAGTTTTTTCATGGGGTCACCTATTTTATATATGAAAATATATTTTGAATATTTAATAATTAAAATTTAATGAATAAAGAGACAACTATCAATATTTTCAAGAAGTTACCTAATATTACTTAAATAAGAATATGAAACATAATGTTTTATATAAATGTATCAAAGTATATTCTAAAGAGATTTATTTGACATAAAAATATAATAAAAAAAGAAACTAAATCTCTTATCAATCTTTAATAATTATTACCAACCACATTATCGTAAACATATAGAATTTTTTCAATAATTATATTATTGCTAACTGATATAAAATAAATTATTTTGTCATTATAAAAATATTATTATTAGAGGTTCCCAATGAAAACAAAACAAATTGAATCTTCCAGAAGAACGGCAAATATTACTTATGCTGTTAGAGATGTATTACTAATTGCGGATGAAGTGGCAAAATCGGGTAAAGAAATGCTATATCTGAATATTGGTGATCCTAATATTTATGATTTTGCTCCGCCCGGACATATGATTGAAGATACTTACAAAGCAATGCTTGATAATCATAATGGTTATTCGCCATCATCGGGAATTAAACCCGCACTTGAAGCAATTGAAAAAGAAGCGGAAAAAAAAGGAATAACTAACATTCAAGATATGTTTATTACAACAGGAGCAAGTGAAGCAATTGATATCTGTTTAACGGCTTTGGTAAATGACGGTGAAAATATTCTTACACCAACGCCCGGCTATCCTCTGTACACAGCAATTCAAAGTAAATTAGAGATGGTTGCAAATCCATATTACTTAGATGAAAAAAACGGTTGGCAGCCGGATATTGAAGATATTAAGAAAAAAGTAAATGATAAAACAAAAGCAATAGTTTTAATCAATCCCAATAATCCTACCGGTTCTAATTACAGTGTTGAATCTCTTCAACAAATTATAGATATTGCTCTTGAACATAATTTGGTAATTTTTGCCGATGAAATTTATGATAAGCTTTTAATGGATGGTGTTGAACATACTTCTATTGCATCATTAAACAGCGAAGTGCCTATAATTACTTTTGGCGGACTTTCAAAAAATTATATGGTTCCCGGTTTTAGAATAGGATGGGGAGTTGTTAGCGGAAATAAAAATGTTCTGGCAAAATATTTGGAAGCAATTAATAAAATTTTACGTTCAAGACTTTCCGCAAATCATCCTGAGCAATATTGTATAGCAGGTGCGTTGGGCGGAAATCAAGATCATTTAACAGTTGCTATGGAAAAACTTGTGCGTAGAAGAAATATGACTGTGGAAATGCTAAATGCCGTTCCCGGTATTTCTTGTGTTAAACCGGAAGGAGCTTTTTATGCGTTTCCGAAGTTAGATATAAAAAATTCGGATAATCATTTTGTAGCGGAACTTATAAAAGAAACCGGAGTGGTTGTTGTTCCCGGTACTGGCTTTGGACAAGTTCCCGGAACAAATCATTTTAGAGTTGTATTTTTACCGCCCGAAAATATTTTGGAAAAAGCATATAAAAGTATTGGAGACTTTTTCTTAAAATATGTAGAAAAGTTTGAAAAGTAGATACGGAAGTACATTAGCTTAATTTAGAAAGATAGCATATATAAAATTATGCTATCTTTTTTTATTTTCATCTGTTAGTTTTAATGATTTATAATAGATTAAATGAAAAAGCTTGGTTGATTGAAAAAAATTCGGGAGTGGTAATTAATTTTTAGAAATTGAAAAAATATTACTTTCCAATCACTCAATCCTCCAATCTTTCAATCAGTTAATCATTCAATAGCTCAATATGTTTTTTCTTTAACTTCATTTTAATAGGGGATTTTTTTTGGACAAATATAAAATAACAAAACTTTCCAACGGAATTACATTAGCTACTGAAAAAATTGAATATGTAAATTCCTTTTCTCTTGGATTTTGGTTTAAAGTCGGTTCACGTGACGAAACATTAAAAACAAATGGAATTAGCCATCTTATTGAGCACATGTTTTTTAAGGGAACAAAGCAAAGAAGTGCAAGAAAAATTTCGGAAGATATAGAATCTCTTGGAGGTTACTTAAATGCATTTACTTCCAAAGAGCATACTTGTTATTACGGAAGAGGTTTAAAGCAGCATTTGGATAAAACTTTTGGTGTGCTTTCCGATATGCTTCAAAACTCTTTGTTTGAAAATAAAGAATTGGAAAAAGAATCAAAAGTTGTTATAGATGAATTAAAAGATATTGAAGATTCACCCGAAGAACTTATATTTGATAAATTTGAAACAACAATTTTTAACGGGAACTCTCTTAATATGCCGATAATTGGTACGGAAAAAAATATATCCGGTTTTAAGAGAAGTGATCTTTTACATTACATAAAAAACAAATATAATTTACATAACTTATTTATTATTGCTTCCGGAGCTGTTGAACATTCCGAACTAATAAACTTGGCGGAAAAGTATTTTAAAGGAACCGGTGAATCCCTAATTTCGGCTGCAAGAAAAACTAATAGAAGAAAAGCATTTATACCCGGTGTAGCAAAAAACTTTTTTCTCTATAAAGATATTCAGCAAGCTCATATGATTATAGGCGGACCAACCTACGGATATAAGCACAAAGAAAGAGCTGTGGTAAATCTTATTTCAAATATCTTGGGCGAAGGTAGCAGCTCCAGATTGTTTATCAGTTTGAGAGAAAAAAACGGAATTACTTATCAAGTAAATTCATTTATGAATTCTTTTTATGATACTTCTGCTTTTGGTATTTATATTTCTACAAATGATAGTTCACTTAAAAAGGCAAAAGAAATTATAGAAAACGAATTTGAAAAAATAAAAACAAAACCCGTGAGCAAAAAAGAATTAAAACGTGCAAAAGAATATATTAAAGGTCACATGCTAATGAGTTTGGAAAGTACATCAAATAGAATGATGCGAATGGGAAGCTCATTATTATATCTAAATAAAATAAAAAATGTCGAAGAATCAATCAAAGAAATAGAAGCGGTTACAAGGGAAGATATTTTAAAACATTCTCAAAAACTTTTACATAAAGATAATTTGTCAACAATTCTTATAAGCGCAAAAAATATTCTTTAATAAAATAGTTTACTTGCTATATCCTATGAATAATTAAGTTAGATTATATATCCTTTAATAAAACTCCGTTTTACAGAAAAAAAACAAACTACAATTTAAAGTAGATACTTTAAAAAATAATTCTTACATTGTAATTATATTATTCACAAATCGATTGTGTATGAATAAATTTTTACTTTTTTTAATTACAACTATACATATTTTCTTTGCCGTATCATTAAAGGCTCAGGTAGAACCTGCAATGGTAAGATTCGATTATCCGGAATATATTCCCATAAATTCCGTTTTTGATGTATCGCTTGTAATTAAATACGAGGAATTACCTACGGAAAATGTAACTTTTACTTTTGAAAAAAACAAAGGTATTAGGATACAATCGGCATATTTAAACCTAAAAGACAATCCAAAAAAATTATTTGTTAAAGTAAGAAATAATAAAGTTAACATTACACTTCCTTTTGAAAAAGTAAAAATTTCTTCCAATGCTTTGGTTCAAATAATACTAAAATGCCGAGGAACCGGAGAAAGAAGAATTGAAGGAGGATTATTTACAAGCCGGTTTGAATTATCAAAAATAAATGATGAACCTAATATTGAAAAAATAACCGGATTCTATCCTCCGCAAGCTATTGCCGGTAAAGCCGGTTCTTTTACAAACCTATCAAAGTTGCAATTATTAACCACCGGTAAAGCGGAATGGGAAAACTTATATATTGAATACTGGATAAAAGCTAACACCAATCTGAACAGTTTTTTCAATATAACAAAAAGAAATACGAATGATACTTTAATAAGTTTTTCCGAAAATAATTTCGGATTTCTTTCAATTCCCGTTAACGAAAACGAAACATTACGTGAAGATGCTTTCCTTGGTAGTAAAGTTTGGAATTATCTTGCGGTAAGTTTATCGCAAAATTTTGATGGAATTGTTGCAAATGTTTATTTTAATTCAAAAGCTATATATTCAAAACCTCTGAATAATTTATTTGATTTGCAAGGCTTAATAATTTCATTCGGCAATAGTTCAAAAAAGGAATTTGAACTTGACAGATTAAAAGTTTGGAATTTTAGAGATAATATTGAATTGGCACTTAGGAATAAAAACTTTACGGTTTTTGAAGCGGATAGTTCCGAAAATTTGCTTGATTTCAATTTTGATAAAAAAAGTGAATTAAAATTTGCAAAAAGAAATGAAAACTTTAAGATTAAGTATAATAATATTCACTATAAAAAATCAGATGCTCCGATATTTTCCAAGGCTCCTAAACTTACGGTAACAATTGGTTCTTCATATAATTCCATTATTTGGTACGTACAAGAATATTCAATGGCTAAAGAATTCATTTTGGAAAAAGCTTCTAACGGAGAAGATTACAAAGAAGTTTATTCTACTCAAGCAGATGACGATCCGCTAAAAATTTATACTTACATTGATGAAGTGATAAATAATGATGAAGTTTCATTTTATAGAGTGAAACAAATTAACAAAGACAAAACCGAAGTAATATCTGCCGAAGTGAAAATTGGGAATAAGGAAATTGCTGATTTTAAAGTTAGGCAAAATTATCCTAATCCCTTTAATCCTCTTACAAATATTTATGTTGATGTAATAAATACAACCGAAATAAAAGTTAATGTTTATGATTTAGTTGGGAATAAAGTGGAAAAGCTTTATGATGGTGTGTTGCCGCAAGGATTACATACCTTTCCTTTTGATGGTTCAAGTTTGCCATCAGGAATTTACTTCTTTGAAGTTAGTTCACCTAACTCACAAGTAATCAAAAAAATGATATTGGCTAAATAGTCTAAAATCTATTAGCTTTACTACACAAAATACTTTTCTAAAAGATATTTGAAATATAAATCATAAGGTATTAAAATTATGCTATCCAAAGTATTTTCAAGTGCTACTTACGGTATTGATGCTTATATTATTGAGGTTGAAACACATTGCGAAAAACAACTGCCTGGTTTTACAATAGTCGGATTGCCGGATAGTGCGGTAAAAGAAAGTCGCGAAAGAGTAACGGCAGCAATTAAAAATAGCGGATTTGAATTTCCGTTAAAAAAAATAACCGTTAATCTTGCACCTGCCGATATAAAAAAAGAAGGAAGTGCTTTCGATTTACCAATAGCCATAGGTTTATTGGCTGCTGTTGAAAAAATACCAAAAGAAAATTTGCATAAAACTATTATGCTTGGAGAATTGGCATTAGATGGAAATCTTAGAAGAATTAAAGGTGGATTATCCATAGCCGTAGAAGCAAAGAAAAAGGGATTTGAAAAATTATTTTTACCAACCGATTCCGTTAAAGAGGCTTCTATTGTTGAAGGAATTGATGTTTATGGTTTTAACAGTTTAACAGAAGTAGTTCAATATATTAAAGAAGAAAAAATATTTGAACCTGTAAAATCCGATATAGAAAAAATATTTGCAAATGTTAACACTTACCATTTGGATTTTGCCGATGTTAAAGGACAAGAAAATGTAAAACGTGCATTGGAAGTTGCCGCAGCCGGTAGTCATAATATTTTAATGATTGGACCGCCCGGTTCAGGTAAAACAATGCTGGCGAAAAGATTACCTTCAATACTACCGCCGTTGACTTTTGAAGAAGCTTTGGAAACAACCAAAATACATTCAATAGCCGGAATTTTACCAAAGGAAAAAGCTTTAATTACGGAAAGACCTTTCCGCAGTCCGCATCACACGGTTTCCGATGCGGCTTTAATCGGCGGAGGTTCCTTTCCTAAACCC
>JALSNL010000379.1 GCA_026987055.1 Melioribacteraceae bacterium
AAATTTAAACAAAAGATGAACCGGTTATTTTATACAAATTTACAAAATATAATTTTTGGTAAGTGCTAAATTATGAACCAACAAAATTCTTCAAAAACATTAAAGATAATTTCCATTATTATCGGAATAGTCTTTTTTTTAACCGGAAGTTTTTTAATCTATAATTATATTTATGAAGTTTCCACCATAATCGGTCAATCCGATCAATCGGTTATATTTTGGCATTTACCGATTCTATTTATCGGAATGGTTTTACTCGTAACAGGAGTATATTTTAATGTTATTGCCATAAATGCTTTAAAAGGCAGTGCTGCTTCATATAATTTAATTAAAACATCACTAAAATCTTTGACTGTTATCTTGGTAATATTATTGATCTTATTGCTATTAAGTAAAATTGCTTACTAAAACCTTCTTTATTATTCTTTATACTTACTTTACAATTAAAAACTATAAGAGGAATTTATGAACCTTAGAAATATTTTTATTCTTACTTCAATAATTATTTTAACTTTAATTATTTTAATCTCTGCATTTATAAATCCGGTTTGGTGGTTATTGTTTATTGTTATTCCTTTAATTATTCTTGGTATTTATGATATATTACAAACTAAACATTCAATATTAAGAAATTTTCCTGTTATTGGTCATGGTAGATTTTTACTGGAATCTATCCGTCCCGAAATTATGCAATATTTTGTTGAAACTGATATCGAGGGAAGACCTTTCAATAGAATTTTCAGATCAATGATTTATCAGCGAGCAAAGGGAGATATTGATACAACTCCTTTTGGAACCCAAATGCAAGTTTATAAAAGTGGATATGAATGGATGGAACACTCTATGTATGCTAAAAATGCATCGGAATTAAACCATAATCCAAGAGTAACTTTTGGCGGTACTGATTGCAAACAACCATATTCAGCAAGCATTTTAAATATTTCTGCAATGAGCTTTGGTTCATTAAGTAAAAATGCAGTAATGGCTCTTAATAAGGGAGCCAAATTAGGTGGATTTGCCCACAATACCGGAGAAGGTGGAATTAGTCCATATCATCTTAAATACGGAGGTGATTTAATATGGCAAATAGGAACAGGTTATTTTGGATGCAGAGATGATAATGGAAATTTTTCTGAAATGCTTTTTAAGAAAAATTCAAACAGACCGGAAGTTAAAATGATAGAGATAAAAATTTCACAAGGGGCAAAACCTGGTCATGGCGGGATATTACCCGCATCAAAAAATACGAATGAAATTGCAGCTATCAGAAAAGTTAAACCGGGAACAACAGTTTATTCGCCGCCGGCTCATTCTGCATTTTCTTCACCGGAAGGTTTATTAAATTTTATAAGTAAACTTAGAGATTTATCCGGTGGTAAACCTATTGGCTTTAAATTATGCATTGGTAAGAAACAAGAATTTGTTGATATTTGTAAGGCTATGATTAGAACAGAAATAAAACCGGATTTTATTACTATTGATGGTGGAGAAGGAGGAACAGGAGCTGCTCCTATTGAATTTTCAAACTCAATTGGAATGCCTTTAAGAGACGGACTTATTTTTGCACGTAATATTTTAAATGGTTTTGATTTAAAAAAAGATATAAAACTTATTGCTTCAGGTAAAATAGTTACCGGTTTTCATATTGCCCGTGCAATGGCTTTGGGTGCCGATACTGTAAATAGTGCCCGAGCAATGATGATGTCTGTTGGATGTATCCAAGCTTTACGCTGCAACTTAAATGATTGTCCGGTAGGTGTTGCCACTCAAAAAGAATCTCTAATGAAAGCTTTAGATGTAGAAGATAAAGCTAAAAGAGCTGCAAATTATCATCAAGAAACTGTACATAGTTTTGTTGAGCTTATTGCTGCCGCCGGAGTAAATAAACCCGCCGAAATTAATAGAGGTCATATTAATAGAAGAGTTAATATGAATACTGTAATGAAATATAGCGAACTTTATCCTACTGTTAAATTGGGAACTTTTTTAAATGAGAAAACAGTACCGGAAGTATATAAAGAATATATTTTGTGATGAAAAATGAGTTATGAACTAAAAGGACTAT
>JALSNL010000380.1 GCA_026987055.1 Melioribacteraceae bacterium
GTTTATTTACCCAATAACTTTTCTTCTTTTTTCCTTTCCAATCAACAAGAAACTTAATATTGTTGATTTTCGCTATTATATCGGGTTTATCGTTTCCTTTTTCCCAAACTTTTTCATAACGCCTGTCTTTGCCGAATTCTTTGTATTCAACTCCCCATTGAGAAAATAAATTTTTACCGTGGAATTCGGCAAGGTCGTGTAATTGATAATTTTTCCTAAAATCTTCTTTTGTTTTTGCCGGTTGAAAATTTAATGATTTCATTTAAAATTCTGCTGTAATTTCCGATTTTAATTTTAAATAATGTTGATTTATTTTATCAAATTCTTCCAACAAGGGAATTATTTTTTCTCTTTCTTTTTCTGTAAATTCGTAAAAAGGAATGAAACTTCTATTAATATCTTTATAGATTAAATTCAGTTTGCCGTTAAGTTTTTCGGTAAGCTCCGTTTCAAATTTCCCTTTTCCGGCATCCAAACCGTGTTTAAATTGTTTAATAATTTTGCCTTTCTTAAAAAGCAAAACGCCGCCGGCAATTAATAATCCCGCTCCGGTTAAAATTCCGCCGGTAATATCCAAAAATGCTACTTGCGTTGTTGATAAAATAATTGTTCCGATTATTGCCAATAAACCTCCGCCCATTGCTGTTGGAGCTAAACTTGCGGGATTTGAATTCATAAATTCGGTAAAAGAATCATTTGAAAGAAGATCGGTTACTTTAAGTTTTACATCGTGAATAACTTTGCCTCTTTCTTCACCGATTTTTAGGTACAATTCTTCTTTATCTATTCTTTGTCTTTCATTGTGTCCCAGTTCATCAATAAGATTTTGTAAAAGTTGACGAATTCCATCAAGAAAATGTTTGGCACCGTCATCGGCTATTTCTTCAAATGTTCCTTTCAATCTTTTTTCAAAATTGTTTTGTAAATCATTTATCCAATTTTTTATTGAGCTATCTTTATTAAAGAAAGCTCCAAAAGTTCTTTTAAATAAAGAAAATACCGATAAGCCTTCTTCAAATTCTTCTTTAACATCATTTGCAATTCTATCGTAATTTGCAACAAGTCTATCTACTAAAGATTTAATTTCGAATGTAGAATGTTTTTCTCCGCTTATTAAACGGGTTTTAATTTTTTCAACAAATTCCGCATCTTTATCTAATTGTTCTTTATGTTTATCCAAGCTGATTTTACTTTTCTTTATAACTTGTTCTGCAGTATCCATGTTGGAAAGTAACTTCAATTTAAGATGATTTCCGCCTGTAATTGTATTGTGTATAAATTCTCTTACTTCTTCAAAACCGCTGTTTTCCTTACCTTCCAACTCTAAAATAGCTGATGTTGCAAACACAATTGGCGAAGTTATGTTGCGCTGAATAGCATATTCTTTTACTTTTGAAATATTTGTTTCTAATTCTTCGGGTCTTGCTAAATCTGCTTGCTGTAAAATAAACACAACATTTTTCTTCCATTCGTCACTAACATAATCCAAAAGTTCCCATGCAGATTGTGTATGCGGATTTTTAGCCGGAAAAACAAAAAGAACCAAATCGCTGTTAGGTACAAATTTTTGTGTAATTTCCTGATGATGTTTAATCACGGTATTTGTTCCGGGTGTATCTACAATTGCAATTGTTTTAAGAATATCAATCGGCATTCCAATCTTTTTATAATGTTCGCTAAGAGTAGTTTCTTTTTCTTCGGATGCGTATTCGATTTTTTGAACAACATCCGTACAAGGAGCAGCATCCACTTTGCAAACATTGGCTTTTAGCAAAGCATTTATAAAGCTGCTTTTGCCTGCTTTAACTTCGCCGACAACTACAAATAAAAAAGGTTCGTTTATGTTTGTTCTTAAATTGCTCACAATTTTTTGAAATTCATCGCTTCTGGAATTAATTGTAAATTGATGAAGTTCTTTTAGGAAATTATCCAACTTAAATTTATATACGGAAAATTTTTCATTTATTAGTTGTGTTTGCATTTGTTTACCATTTAAAGATTAAAACTAAAAATAAATATAAGAAATTTTTATACTAGTGTAATGTTAATATATGAATG
>JALSNL010000381.1 GCA_026987055.1 Melioribacteraceae bacterium
TTCGGTATCAATTTTTAATTGTGCAACCGAATAATTGGTCGAATGAATGACTGGTTGATTGGTTGATTGGTTGAGTGAAGAATTGAGGGACTGTGAATTGGTTTCTAATTTATTGTTATCTTCTATTTTCTCATAAATATCGTCTTCCTTTAAGGATAAAACAATTGTTAAAACTACCGCTGCAAAAATTAAAAATATTACAATGAATGATATTTTTTGCTTTTTATTTAACATTAAATTTTTCTCAAGTATTATTTATTTTGTACGTAATTATAATCTTCTAAGGTATTCATATTGAAAAATAAATCTTTATGATAAAACATTTCTTTACTTACATCAACAATATCAGTATCCAGAGCATTTATCAAATCATATAACTTCACTTTTGTTTTTTTTAATTTTGTATTTTCCTTTTCAGCAATCTTTAATAATTCTTCCGCTTTATTTACACAATTTTTTTTATAAATACCGCACAATGAATGAATAATATTATTTGATTTGGGTAAAATAATTTCTTTTGCAGAATTTCGTTTAAAAAGAAACTCGATTATTTCCTTATTTATAAACGGCATATCTGCTGAAAGTACAAAATTGTTTTCGGTAGATGAATGTTTAAGTCCCGAATGAATACCGGACAAAGGTCCGTAATTCGGAAAAATATCCTTATACATTTTGATATTTAACCATTCATAATCTTCCGGCGAGTTTGTTATAATTATAGTTTTTTCAAAATTCGATTTACATAAATTAGCAATTTTTTTTATAACCGGTTCGTTACCTATTTTAAGTAAAAGTTTGTTAGTTCCCATTCGCGAACTTTTTCCGCCGGCAAGTATTATTGCTGTAGTTTGATTCATATTAAAATTTGTTTGAATTATTTTTATTTGAAAGATACTAAAAATAATGTTGGAATTTGTGTACGAATGAATGAATGATTGATTGATTGATTGAATGAATGATTGATTGGATTAAAAATTACCGGCTTTCTTTTTGAATTTTTATAACTCAAGTTCATATCTCTTTTAGAGATAGGAACTTTGGAAAGCATTAGTTGATAACTTTTTATGTTTGCTAATAATCTATTTGTCATTATTAAAAAAGTGGTTGCCGGAATGATAATTTCATTTTCAACAACCACTTGGCGATATAAAACTATTTAAAAGTACCAACCGGAAAGATTGTGTTACGTTTAACAAACTTTCCGGCAAGCTAATATTACATTTATTTCAATGACAGCAGTTTTTAAAACATATACTTTATTTTTTTTCTATTAATTTTAAGTTAACATCTTCTATTCTTGAAGCAACTGTTTCTTTTTCTTTATCCGAAAGTGCAAGATTTTTTATTTTATTATATTCGGCTGCCGCTTCTTGATATAATTCCAATTTATTTAGAACATCCGCAAAGTAAAGTCTGTCATCAAAATTCATCGAGACTTTCGGATAATTCCTAAATACTTCTTTAGCAACTATAACGGATGATTCGCTATAACCGTTTTCATTAAGAATTTTAGCTCCGTTAATTTTTTTTGTGCCAAGTACATTTTCATCAATGGAAATTTTTGTTTTATTTGTTACTTTACTTCCATAAACAGCAGTGTTTCGGGCTGTGGTTGATTTTTTAATTTTCGGAACATTTCTAATTTCATCTAATGCCAATGCAAGAATCAAATCGTTAATAGAAACTTGTTTAATGTGGTTAAGACCAATTGCCGCATCACCTTTTAACTCAAACTTTTTACCGTCTTTGTTAAGTAAAATATAAGCGTTTCTTTCGGTTAATAACACATCTTCGCCGGAAAGAACATCTCCTTGCTTAACCGTTTCCCATTTTTCCGATGTACCTTTAAGTATTTTTACATCGCCGTTTATTTTTTCTACTTTAAAATTTTGTGCGGTTATAAAACCGGCAAACATCAAAAGTAGAATGATTATCTTTTTCATTTTTATTTCTCCCTATTTACAATTACTATTATAATAATTTTTATTTATTTGTCAATACTTTTTTATTACAATATATTTTTACAACTTTCCCCGGAAATAATATG
>JALSNL010000382.1 GCA_026987055.1 Melioribacteraceae bacterium
ATACTAATTAAAAACAAAATATTGGGAAATAAATTGCTTAATAAATTATCCTTATACCAAGATTAAAAGTAGTACCTGCACCCGAATTTTTACCAAACAAAAATTTTGTTATCAATCCTTCCAATTCCAAATTTTGAAGCAATAAATATTTTGCTCCGAAACCGGTTTGATTAAAATAAGAGTTATTAAACGAATTGAAACCAAAATTAAATTCATTCATTGCATATAAGGTAAGCTTATGGGTAGCATAATAATTTACAAAAAACTTAAGCGGAACATTATAGTTTATATTATCAAACAAATTATCTCTATTTAGTTTCATCCAAACAGCAAATTCAACATAAAGTGATATATCATTTTTAAGCGTAACATCATATAAAAACTGATTAATAAACAAATAAGCATCATCATCCAAATAAAAATACTTGTCCGTGCCACTTAAATTTGAAACAGTAGGGATTAGAAAACTGGATTGAACCGAAACATTATTAAGCACACCACTATTAAACGGAACAAATTTAATTCTTGGACCAATTCTACTGATAGCAGTTCTTTGCCTATTTGCATTAAACCCAAATAAACTAAATGGTGAAGAAGCTTCACTAATTTCCGAAGAAGAACGAAACCAAGCATCTATACCAAGGTTGATTGAAGAGTTCAAGCCATAAGTTGCGGCAATAATTGAAGTTAAGAAATTACTTCTATTTCCCTGCTCAATTTTTTCTGTTTCGGAATTATAATAAGAAGTTTGAGTGTAAAGATTATTGAATATTTTTATTTCCGATTCTCCAACCGGAAGCAATGCTGAAGGAGAAAGATTTTGTAAATCTATAGTACTTTGCTTAGATAGTTTATTTAAACTCCAGTTATAAGGCATATATTCAATTGAATAGTTTTTATCAAGTTTATTTTTTCTATAAGTATTTATGAAATCTATTACCGATTTCCCATTTTTACTAAAATCATCGGCGTACCAATCAAATATTTTGCTTAGGTAAATAGTTTTTGTTTGATTATTTACTTTGACATGTTTGGTATCATTAAGCGTACTGACTGCTTTGGCATTCAAAACACTATCCAATTTGTAAGGCTTGTAAGCATGGTTAACAATTTCCGGACAACTTATGGCAGCACAAACCAGAACAAAATGCAAACGTGCATCTTGATATTCTTTAAATAATAATTGCTTTTCAATTTCATCTAATGAATACTCATTATTACCAATCCGGTGTTTGATATAATTAAAAAATCCGGGGATGCTTTCCGGTGAATTTACATTCTTTCTTTTAGCTATTTCATTAATTACATAAAGATTATATGCGTTAATTAAAAATGCTTTTTTGGTAACCGGATCATTTAACTCATCAATGTTTATTCCGGATATTATCTTTATTAGTTCGTTTATTTCGGTTTTATCGGAATAAATAGCATCATAATCAACTAAGCCATTAGAAACGTAATGCTTAAAAAACGTATCCGATTTTTCAAAAAAATTATCAATACTTTTATTTTGCCCAAATAACATTGGTGTTAAAAGAAGAAAATAGATTTTTATTAAAACTAAGTTTTTATATTTTTTACTGTGCATTTAATTTCCAATCATAATTTAGATATTTAATTTTTGTTGATTCAGACAAATTCTTTTGCCAAATTTTATTTTGCGATAAAATTTTAACCGCATTTATTATTGTTCCGTGTTTGCTTATAAAATAATTTTTGAACCAATTAAATATTTCCGATAAATACAAAATATTTTCACTCTTATCAAAATAGTTTTTTTTAGGGTTAGCTAAAAATTCTTTTGCATTTTTCTTTAGATCAGTAATTACGGATTTTCCGTTATAAGCTTTTGGTAAAATTTTCGGACAACTTTTAGCACCACAAACTAAACCGAAATGTGGCAAAACACCATCAATTTTTAACGTATATTGATGTTCCAGTTCATCCAATGTTATTTGCTTACCGGCAACTTTGAATTTGATTTTCTTAAAAAATCCATCTACATCCAAAGGAGAATGGATATTGTGATGGTCAATTATAT
>JALSNL010000383.1 GCA_026987055.1 Melioribacteraceae bacterium
TCGTTTTCTTTTGATGAATACCGAAAATATAAAAATTGATAATTCATTAATTGATAAACATATTGATTTTGTTGATAAATGGATAGATTCCAAATTTCAAAATTCGTTAAAACAATACACTGCCGCATTGGATAAATACGAAATAAACGGAGCAACAAAAATTTTATATTCGTATGTATGGAACAGCTTTTGCGATTGGTACATTGAACTGACCAAAAACAGATTATACAATTCGGAAAACGAAGAAATAAAATCGGCTGTATTAACACGCGCAATAAATCATTTTGATAATATGTTAAGAATGATTCATCCGTTTATGCCTTTTATTTCGGAAGAACTTTGGAATATGTTGGAAGATAGAAAAGAAGGCGAAAGTATTTCAATAGCTCAATTTCCGCAAACCGACACAAATAAAATCAATAAAGAAGCGGAAAACAAAATGGAATTTGTTCAGAATATTGTTACAAGCATTCGTAACATAAGAGGTGAAATGAATATTCCGCCTTCCAAAAAAATTGATGCTTACCTAAAAACCAAAACATTGGAAACCGAACAAATAAATTACATTAAAACATTGGCAAAAATTGATAACCTTGAATTTGGCTCTGAGATTATAAAGCCGAAAGCTAGTGCATCTTCAGTTATCAAAAATTGTGAAATTTATATTCCTCTGGAAGGCATTATTGATTTAAGTGTTGAAAGAGAAAGACTTTCCAAAGAAATTAAACGTTTGGAAGGAGCCTTGATTGGCGTTGAGAAAAAACTTAACAACGAAAGATTTGTGAACAATGCACCAAGCGAAGTTGTTGAAAAAGAAAAAGCTAAAAAATCGGATTGGGAAAAATCATTAGAAAAGTTAAAAACCATTTTAGGTGATCTTTCTTGAAATAATGGTTACTTTTTAAAAGTAATGAATAAAAACAATATAAATTTGTGTTGATGGTTACATTGAAAAAAAATATAGAATACATTAAATGGGTAAATGAACTTAAAAACCTAATACAAAAAACACAAATTAAAGCAGCGATAACCGTAAACAGAGAATTATTGTCTTTATATTGGAAAATTGGGAAATCTATTTCGGAAAAAGTTAATAAAGCTAATTGGGGAACATCTGTAGTTGAACAATTATCCAAAGACTTAAAGATTGAATTTCCTAATCAAAAAGGATTTTCAAGAAGTAATCTTTTCTCAATGAAAAAATGGTTCGAATTTTATACAAATTCCAATCTTGATATAAAAAAAGTCCAACAACTTGTTGGACAAATTCCTTGGGGACATAACGTTATTATTGTTTCCAAATCGAAAAGTATAAAAGAAGCTATTTTTTATTCAAGTAAAACAATAGAAAATAATTGGTCACGTGCCGTTTTGCTTCACCAAATAGAATTAGGTTTATATGAACGGCAAGGGAAGGCAATTACAAATTTTCATAAAACATTACCAACTCCGCATTCTGAATTAGCAAATGAAACACTAAAAGATCCATATAAATTTGATTTTCTCACCTTACAGGAAAAGGCAGTTGAAAAAGACATTGAAAATCAGCTTATAGAACATATTACATCATTCCTTCTTGAACTTGGTACCGGATTTTCATTTGTAGGACAACAAGTTCCTATTAAAGTTGATAATCAAGATTTTCATATCGATTTACTTTTCTATCATATTAAACTTAAGTGTTATGTGGTTGTTGAATTAAAAGCTATAGAATTTAAAGCGGAATTTGCAGGGAAAATGAATCTTTATTTATCTGCCGTTGATGATACAATGAAAACAGACGCCGAAAATCCGACTATCGGATTATTATTATGCAAATCCAAATCCGAAATAATAGCTGAGTATGCACTAAGAGGAATGACTCAGCCGATAGGAATTGCCGAATATAAAATTACAAAAGCTATTCCAAAAGAAATAAAATCAAAACTTCCAACAATTGAAGAAATAGAAATAGCTACAACAAAAGCTATGCTTAAAACAAAGTTTAATAAAAGTATATGATACACTATTTGGTTAATAAAAGATTTATAACAAAACTAAATTTTATTAACATATAAATCTTAAATTTTTAGGCAAAAAATTATGAAGAAATATTTAACCCTAATGACCGTTTCGTTTATACTTTTTTTCGTTCTTAATTCTTGTTCGGTCAAGATCGAAAAAACTTTCGATTTTTCCCCGGTAAATAAAATAATGGAATCTGCAATTTCCGATTCTGTTTTTCCGGGTGCGGTTTTACTTTTCGGAATAGATAATAAATTTCTATATGAAAAAGCTTTTGGAAATTATACTTATGACAAATCTTCAACACCGGTTTCGCTTAATTCAATTTTCGATTTAGCTTCTGTTTCCAAAGTAGTTGGAACTACTTCCGCTGCAATGATTTTAACGGATAAAGGAAAATTAAACTTAGACGAAAAAGTAATAACATACTTGCCGGAATTTAATAATAACGGAAAAGATAAAATCACAATTAGGAATTTACTTCTTCATAATTCCGGTTTACCTGCATTCAAAAAATATTACGATGAATATTCAACCGCCGGAGAAGTAATAAATGATATTATGAACTTAAAATTAATTTACGAACCCGGCACCAAATATGTTTACAGCGATTTGGGAATGATTACTCTTCAAAAAGTAATTGAAAAAATAACAGGAAAAACTTTAGACAAATTTTTGACTGATAGTTTATTCAAACCACTTGGAATGAACTTAACAATGTACAATCCGCCTAAAGAATTGAAATATAATTGCGTACCTACCGAGGTTGATACTTTTTACAGAATGCGATTATTGCAAGGAGAAGTTCATGATGAACGCGCATATTTGTTAAATGGTGTTGCAGGTCATGCCGGACTTTTTTCCACAGCCGAAGATCTATCAAAATTTATTCGTATGTTACTAAACGGCGGTAAATTTAACGGGAAACAAATTCTAAACAAAAAAATAATTGATGAATGGACAACAAAACAATCGGAACAGAGCGATAGAGCTTTAGGCTGGGATACTCGTTCTAAAAAACATTCGTCTTCGGGTAAATATTTTTCTATGAACTCTTTCGGACACACAGGTTATACCGGAACATCAATTTGGGTGGATAAAGAAAAAAAACTTTTTGTTATCCTACTAACCAACAGAGTTCATCCGACAAGAAAAAACAGAAAAATCATTAAATTCCGTCCGGTTATACATAATGCTGTTTACAGAAGTCTGTTTTCAGTAAATTCAAACTAAAAAATAATGAAGGAAAATTTTAGACTAAAAAATATTTTTTTGTATTATTAAATAATGAAATTTTACAAACTTATTAAACTCAAAGGTTGTCATGAAAATTCACGAATATCAAGCAAAAGAAATTTTTAGAAAATTCAACGTTCCCGTACCGAAAGGGAAAATGGTAAGAAGCGTTGATGCAGCTGTTAAAGCCGCAAAAGCATTAGACGGAAAAGTTAAAGTTGTTAAAGCCCAAATACACGCCGGCGGAAGAGGTAAAGGCGGCGGTGTTAAAGTTGCCAAAAACTTAAATGAAGTAAAAAAATACGCAAAACAAATTCTCGGGATGAATCTTGTTACTCATCAAACCGGACCGGAAGGGAAAGTTGTTAAAAGATTACTAATTGAAGAAGGCGTTAATATAGAACGTGAGCTTTATGTTGGTATTACTTTGGACAGAGCAAAATCAAAAAATGTTGTAATGGCATCTACCGAAGGTGGCGTTGAAATTGAAAAAGTTGCCGCGGAAACACCTGAAAAAATTATTAAAGAAACTATAGAACCCGGACTTGGAATGCAGCCATATCAAGCAAGAAAAATTGCTTTTGCACTTGGATTGCAAGGTGCACAATTAAAAAATGCCATGAAATTTTTAATGTCTCTTTATAAAGTTTATGAAGCTACAGATGCTTCAATTGCAGAAATAAATCCTTTGGTAGTAACAAAAGAAGGAGATGTTATTGCCTTGGATGCTAAAATGAACTTTGATGACAATGCTCTTTACAGACATCCTGAAATCACCAAATACAGAGACTTAAGCGAAGAAGAACCACTTGAAATTGAAGCTTCGAAATATGACTTAAATTATATTAAATTAGACGGTAATGTTGGCTGTATGGTTAACGGAGCCGGATTGGCAATGGCTACAATGGATATTATTAAATTAGCCGGTGGCGAACCGGCAAACTTTTTAGATGTTGGCGGCGGTGCTAATAAAACAACTGTTGCAAACGGTTTCAAAATTATTTTAAGCGATAAAAATGTTAAAGCAATTTTAATTAATATTTTCGGCGGTATTGTTCGTTGCGATAGAGTAGCACAAGGTGTAATAGATGCCGTAAAAGAAATTAAAGTTAAAATTCCAATTGTTGTTAGATTAGAAGGTACCAACGCAGAAGAAGCCGGAGTATTATTGAAAAATTCCGGTATGGCATTTGAAGTTGCTACTACTTTTGAAGATGCCGCTAAAAAAGTTACATCTGTTTTGGCAAACTAATTATTTTTTTTGTAGGAACAAAGCTTGCTTTGTTCCTACATTTCCAATGGTAACTTAAAACCAAATGTAGAACCTATTCCCTTTTTACTTTTTACCCAAACCTTTCCATTATGTTCTTCCACTATTTTTTTCGCAATCCATAACCCCAATCCGGAGCTGCTTTCTCCACCGGTTGGTTTTGTACTTAATGTAACACCTTTTTCAAATGCATGTATAATTTCATCCTGGGTTAATCCGAAACCATTATCATTTACTTCTACAATTGCATATTTATCATCAAACTGTGTGGTTACATTTACCGTTGCATTTTTAGGAGAATATTTAACTGCATTACTTACAAAATTATCCACTACCTCTTTAATTTTGTTTTCATCAAATTCAACAATTGGTAATGCCAAAGATTTTTTTAATAATAATGAAATATCTTTGCTATCGGCTTTTATTTTATTTGTTTGTACAATTTCTTCAACTACGTCATTTAAATTGTTTTTCTTTTTTTTAATCGAAATTTCTACTTGTTCCTGAGCAACAATAGTAGAGAACTCATCTGCCAAGTTTAATATTCTGGAAGAAGTTTCCAATAAACCTTTCAAAACTTCTTGTTGTTCTTGAGCATTTAGATCATAGGATTCAAGCAAATCAACAAAATTTTTAATTGTGGAAGCAGGATTTTTTATATCATGTGCAACCATTGCAAGAGTTTCTTCTTTTTGAACACGTAATTGTTTAAGTTTTTTCTCACTTTGAGCTAACTGCTCTTTTTGTTCCTCCAAAGAAAGAATTGTTTCCTTTAGTTCTTTTACTTTTAATTTTAATTTTCTATTTTTTTCTTCTAAAAAGAAAATCTCCGAATTTAGTTTTTTATTTTCTTCCTTTAACCTTTCAAGTTTAGAAAGATTTTTATTAACTATTTCTTCCTGTTCTTTTTCGTCATTTTCTCTGGTTTTCCCGGAACTATTACTTCCTTTTCTAACAAACAAATATACTATTCCTGAAAAGAGTAAGAAAACCAATACAATTGAAATTATTCCTATAATATTAAATTGCACGTTATGCCCCAATTAAAAATTTTAATTAAATAAACGTTTCATACATATAATCGTAAAAATCCTTAATTAATAAAGAAAAATGAAAAAAATACATTTATATTAAAAAAAAACTTGATTTCTACAGAAACGACCTTTAGTTTTGTAGGCATAATTTACTTTTTTACTAAAATAATAAGGCGTGGTATGCTGGACGCAATAGATATTAAGATTCTGAATGTTTTACAAGAAGCCGGTAGAACAAAAAGAAAAACTTTGGCAGAGTTGGTAGGATTATCACTTCCTTCATTAAGCGAAAGATTAAAAAAATTAGAGGAAAGAAATATTATTGAGGGTTATTATGCCAAAGTAAATAGAAAACCATTTAACCTGGATTTAATGGCATTTATAACTGTGATTATGAGTACATCAAATAAGTATAGCGCATTAAAAGAGCATGTTGCGGAAACACCCGAAATTTTAGAATGCCATGCAGTACTTGGAGAAGGCTCGCACATTTTAAAAGTTGTTGTAAAAGATACCGAATCACTTGAAAAACTTTTAAGCAAAGTACAATCATGGGATGGTGTAATAAGAACAGTTACAAGTTTTGTATTATCAACAATAAAAGAAACAACTAAAATAAAAATTACAGAAGGAGGAAAATAATGGCGAAAGCTAGATTAGAATATGTATGGTTAGACGGTGTTTTACCAACACAAAAAATGAGAAGTAAAACTAAAATAGTATCCGATTTTAGCGGCAAATTAGAAGACTGTCCAATGTGGAATTTTGATGGTTCATCAACGGAGCAAGCTGTTGGAAACGATTCCGACCTTTTACTAAAACCGGTTAATATTTTTAAAGACCCACCTAGAAAAAACGGATATATTGTAATTGCAGAAGTTCTGAATCCTGATGGAACACCTCACCCGACTAATGCAAGAGCTACCATTCATGATGATGATAATGATTTTTGGTTTGGATTTGAACAAGAATATGTTCTTTGGGATTTATCTCACCATACACCTTATGGTTTTCCGGCACCTGGTTATTTTCCTCCGCCGCAAGGACCTTTCTACTGTTCCGTTGGCGCTGAATTTAATGTTGGTCGTGATATTATTGAAGAACATTTAGATCAATGTATTGAAGCTGGCTTAAATATAGAAGGTATTAACGCCGAAGTGATGAAAGGACAATGGGAATATCAAATATTTGCCAAAGGTGCTAAAGAAGCAGGCGACCAAATTTGGGCGGCAAGATATTTGTTGGAACGTATCGGAGAAAAACATAACGTTAGAATTAATTTGGATCCAAAACCTGTTGAAGGTGATTGGAATGGCTCGGGTATGCATGCAAACTTTTCCAATACAACTTTAAGAACATGTGGCAGTAAAGAAATCTATGAAAAAATTTGTGAAGCATTTTCTCCTCAAGAAGTTATTGATAAGCATATTAGTGTTTATGGTGAAGGCAATGACTTAAGATTAACCGGAGCTCACGAAACCGCTCCTATTGATAAATTTACTTATGGCGTTTCCGATAGAGGTGCTTCCATTCGTATTCCTATCATGACTGTTGAAAACGGTTATAAAGGTTGGTTAGAAGATAGAAGACCTGCTTCTAATGCCGATCCGTATAAAGTAGCTTCCGTGATAATTGATACTGTTAAAAGTGTGAAATTATAAAAATACTCACTCGTTCTAAAAAGGAATTATTTCATTATTTTATGGGGTGATTCCTTTTTTTATATACTTTTATCTAAATTAAAAAACAGCAAAATTTACTATAAAAAGAGGAGCGGGAAATTTTCTAAGATTAGTTTACCGCTTTCGCATTTTTTGTGGAAACCGATTTGTTGTTGATTTATTTTATAGCAATAGTGTCGCTTACAATCCTATCTGTGAACAAAATATAAGAAAAATGTGCTATTTCCTTATTCACAGAAAGGAATGTCTGTGATACATTTACTTGGGAACCGAAATATTGATTAGGACATATTCATATTAATATTACGTATGCTAACTGCGGTTTCCATTTATTTTTTTACAAAATAATTATTCCATTGTATTATTAAAAATCAATCATAATATTTTTGATTGTGTTTTCTGGAAAGGATATTAAATTCTACTACTATTAATAGTTTTCTCACTAACTTTGTATTTGAAAATTTTTATAAAAATTCAAAGACATGAAACTGAACTTAGCATTTATCCTTAGTATTTTTTTTATAGTAAGCTGTTCCCACAAACAACCTGTAGAACTTAGAAAATTTCCATATCCATTTAAAGCCGCTTTTACTATTGCTTCCGATGTTGATGATACCGATAGTATTGATGAATTGGTTCATATTCATACAAAAATAAACAGTAAAAAAAACGGTTTGGGATTGGATATTGGAGATAGTTTTTGGATGTATAATGAGCAAAGAGAATTAATGAAAGATTCCCTTTACGATATCCATTCTTTTTATAAAAAGTTTTCCGGTCCAACGCCCTTTTTAGGAATTAGTATTTTTGACGGTTTATCTTTTACCGAATCGAAAGATGCAAATGTAATTAAAGAATACATTCGTAAAGGTTATATTGATGCTTTACATTCCTACGGTCAATTTGCCGCAAATACTTTTAATAGAAAATATGCAGTTGAAGCTTTAAAGTATCTGAAAAAAAATAATTTGAAATTTGATGTTTGGATTCAACACGGCGGTCACGAAAACACAAATAACGTTGGACCTTGGCCGTGGCAACTTGGCGATAATCCCGGAACAAAAGAATATCATACCGATTTAACGGTTACTTACGGAATTAAATTTTTTTGGACCGGACAAATGACTCATTGCATCGGTCAAGACGGAATTTTTAATTTGGAAACTTTTGTAAAACAATCAGTTGAATGGCTGCAAGATGCTTTTATCAATAAAGGGTCGCCGATTTATAAACATAAAAATGAATTGGTTACGGTTCTTACGCTAAATGACGGACAAAAAATTTTTGATTTCGTTCGTTATATAAATCGCTGGGGACAACATACAATCACAGATGAATCTCAATTAAAATTCCAACTTAATCCGGAAATATTAGATAAACTTATAGAGAACCAAGGTTATTTAATTCAATATACACATCTCGGTGCAAACTAC
>JALSNL010000384.1 GCA_026987055.1 Melioribacteraceae bacterium
ACAGTTAAATGTATTCTAATAATTCGAAAACCACTTTAGTTTTTAGTATAAATGAAGAGATTACTTCGGCAAAGAACGCCTCGTAATGACCGATATTATCTTTCTAAAGTAGAGTCATTGCTATTTAGAGGAACAAACTTGATATTAGAAAAAGATTGAATGAATGTATTAATAATCATTTTCTCAATTTTTCATGTAAAAAACAAACGGATAGAAATTATATGCCTGAAAATTATGATGGAATGCTATCCTTATTATTAGCTTCTATAGAATTTGTGTTCATACTTAACCTCTTAATTTTCGCTGAAAAAAATAAAGTTAATAAGTTAACAATTACACTTATTGTTTTGTTATTTACTTATCAATCAGTTGAATTTATAATTTGCGGACTCGGATATAAAACTTCTTTGTTTGCATATATTGCAATGCTAATAGTAAGTTTTATGCCTCCTTTATCTTTAATAATAGTTTTACAATTCTTAAATGTTAAAAGCAAACTTAATAACTTGCTATATATTCCCGCATTATTTTTCGCATTTTATTATCCGTTGGTTATTGAACAATTTGAAGTTGCAAAATGTACGGTTATTTATGCGGTTTATAATTATCCTTTAGGCTTTATTTACGGAATTTTTTATTACCTGCCAATTCTTACGGTAATTATTCTTCTTAGTATAAAGAATATGAATAAGAATCCGGAAAAAGAAAAACTCAGAAAAATATTACTTATTGGTTACGTTATAACATTTGTTCCTGCATTTCTTTTTACACGCCTTGTCCCGGGAATGTTGGAAGCGGTAGAAAGTATTATTTGTACTTTTGCATTTATTTTATCTTTCTTTCTTACATACTTTGTTTTGAAAAATAGAACCGAAAAAGAAATTGCGCATGAAAAAATAATTTAATAAAGTATATTATACTACACTATTTATCTTTCAAATTATTTAAATTCGTATCTAAAATTATTTGTTATTGTTAAAACCTACAGGAAATTATTATGACTGATTTACAAAAGAGCATAGAAGAAAAAAGTATTAATACAATAAGATTACTTGCCGTTGATGCAATTCAAAAAGCTAAATCCGGTCACCCAGGTATGCCGATGGGATGTGCTCCAATTGCCTATTTACTATATTCAAAAATAATGAAGCATAATCCTAATAATTCTAAATGGTTGAATCGAGATAGGTTTGTTCTTTCCGGAGGACATGGCAGCATGCTGCTGTACGGAATTTTACATCTTTCCGGTTATAATATTTCCTTGGAAGATTTGAAAAATTTTAGACAATGGAAGAGTAAAACTCCGGGTCATCCCGAATATGGATTAACCGAAGGTGTTGAAACTACCACCGGACCTTTGGGACAGGGATTTTCAAATGCTATTGGAATGGCTGTTGCTCAAAATTATCTTGCAGGAATATTTAATAAAGAAAATTATAAAATTTTAGACCATTTTATTTTTGCAGAAGCCGGTGACGGAGATTTAATGGAAGGAATATCCCACGAAGCTGCTTCTTTTGCAGGGCATAATAAATTGGGTAAACTAATTGTTTTTTATGATAGTAATTCGATAACTATTGATGGTTCCACATCACTATCAACTTCCGATGATGTTACCAAACGTTTTGAAGCTTATAATTGGCAAGTACTTCATGTTAACAACGGTAACGATTTAAAACAACTTGAAGCAGCTGTAGAAGAAGCAAAAAACGAATTAAACAAACCGACAATAATAGTTACGAAAACCGTTATTGGTTATGGAAGTCCGAACCAACATGGAACTTCAAAAATTCACGGTTCACCTTTGGGTGATGAAGAGATTATTTTGACTAAAAGAAATTTAGGCTTTCCCGAAGATAAATCTTTTTATGTTCCGGATGAAGTATATGAACATTTTGCTCCGCTTAAAGAAAAAGGTAAAAAGTACGAAGAAGAATGGAACAAAATGTTTGACGAATATTCTAAAGAATATCCCAAAGAAGCAAAATTATTTAC
>JALSNL010000385.1 GCA_026987055.1 Melioribacteraceae bacterium
AGCAACTTGAATTACATTTTGCAGGTTAGCTTTGGAAACTTCATACTTACTTTTTACAACTTCGGAAATTTGCTTAAGTAATGCTTCGCTTTCTTTAGCCAATTTAATTTCTTCTCTAACTAACCTGAGTTCATAATACAACATCGACACATTTTTTATAATTTCATTTTTCAAATCATTTATTTCTTCCTTTACAATCATTGTATCAATTGCTTTTAGATCTGCTGCAGTATTTAATTTACCCGGGAAAGGAAATGCTTGAGATAAGCCTATAACTTTTCCGGTCATTGGTTCTTGCGTAAAAGAAAAAGAGTTAGTTGGTAAATTTGCCAAACCAAGCGTTAAAGTAGGATCAGGCAAATTAGTTCCAATTTCAATTCTTGATTTTGTAACATTTAATTTGGAATGTAACATTTTAATTTTCGGACTAACTCTAATAGCAGTATTTATTAAGTCCGGTAATGTTTCCTTGTTTTGTGCATTTATACCTGAAATCAGTATTGTAAGCACAATCAGAATTTTTGAGATCATTGTTCCCTCAAATTATTTTTTGTGAATATTAAATTTTGTTTTTGTTGGTATAGGTATAGTTCACCCATTACCGATTGAAAAACGGCAAAGTGAAATTTTAACTGTGAAAGTTTAAATCAAGAAGGATTGTACGGAAAGATAGATTGGTGGACTACCTTTAACCTTTATTGTTTTTTGTAAATCAAGAAGTAAAAACTCAAAATTATTTGAATTAGGGGTAATTATTGAAACAATTGTAAGGTCTTGTTCCGATTGAAATTTTTGAGTAACAACAAAACTATTTGTTGTAGATAAATCCTTTACAACCATGCAATTAAAATTATCAAATTTGATATTGCACATATCGGATTTTGTGTTTGGGTTTAATTCATTAAAAGAATTTACATTGCAACATTCATCTTTCATATCATCCATCATAGTAGTGCAATTCATTATTTCCATCATGCACAAACCATTGCATTCTTGATGCGGTAATGCATTAAGTAACGGAGATAAAACAAAATACAACAGTAGAAATGCCGATATTGTTTTGCTATAAATTGATGATATTTGTTTTTGTAGTTTCATATTCCGAATGTTTGAAAAGTTTCCTTTTTTAGGTTAAACAAATATACGTTTAAGAAAACATTTAGCGTTATACAATTTCTGAAAAATGTTGTATAATTTTTTGACATAATAATTACAAAATCAATGAAACACTAACTATATGTATGAATAATACTTTAATAGTATTATTCCCATACTAAGTGTTATTACAGAAAACAATGTGGAAAGAACTATTATGTCACCGGCTAGCTTGGAATTACTTCCCATAGCATCAGCCATAATAAACGAAGCAATGGCTGTAGGACTACCAAACAAAATAAAAAGAATAACCATTTGAACTGTATTAAAATGAAGAAAAATACCTGTAAATACTGCAACAATTGGGAAAAGGATAATCTTATTTAACGTTGCAATTACCGATAATTTAGATATGTTCTTTAATCTGTATAAATTAAGAGAAGCTCCTATGCTTATTAGTGCTAATGGTAATGCAATTTTTGCCAAATATGTTAATGTTGAAGTTAAAACACTACCAAAACCAATTTGAAAGAATGAAAAAGGTAAAGCAAGAAAAGCAGCAATAATAAGCGGATTTTTACCAATTTCTACAATTGTTTGTAAATAATTATATTTTTTATCTTGATTAAATGGTACAGTTAAAACAATTACAGCGAGAATATTATAAAGCGGCATTATAAAAGCCAATACTAGTGATGCTTTACCTAAATATTCTTCTCCTATGAGGTTTGCTATTAAAGCCAGACCAATAATTGCAAAATTGCTTCTAAAGCTACCTTGAACAAAAACACCTTTGTCTTTTGGTTTTTGTGTTATAAAAGAAGAAAGAATCCAACTAAAACCGGCAATTACTAAAACTAAAATCATAGAAGTTATAATTAAG
>JALSNL010000386.1 GCA_026987055.1 Melioribacteraceae bacterium
TCATAAAAACATAGCATTGGGAGATTTGGTTTCCATTAAAGATTCTTTTACCACAGGTGAAATAGTTGAAATTGATAAACAAAAAAATATTGCTACAATAAATACCGGAAATTTAAGAATAAAAGTAAAGTTGAATAATTTGGTTCAAGCAAAAAAAGAAAAGAAGAAAACAGTACGGCAACATACGGAGATACATCTTACGGAAGCAAGAACAACATTGGATATAAGAGGAGAAAAACCGGAAGAAGCAGAATTTGAAATTATAAAATTTATTGACGATGCATATTTGGCTAATCTTAAAGATGTGGAAATTATTCATGGTAAAGGAACAGGAGTACTAAGAAGTACAGTTCACCATATTTTAAAAAATCACGAATTAGTAAAAAGTTTTGAACTTGCCGATATTAAATCCGGTGGACATGGTGCTACGGTTGTAAAACTTAAAGAAGAGTAATTTATAAATGGTTCAACTAAAAATCTTTTTTATTTTAATATTAAATAAATATTGATAATTTAGTACTTTCATAACAAAAGTATTCTATAATGTTTAAAAAAATATTAATAGCCAACCGAGGTGAAATAGCAGTAAGAATTATTAAAGCGTGCAAAGAAATGAATATAACTGCTGTTGCCGTTTATTCCGATGCCGATATTAATTCTTTACACGTCAGAGAAGCTGATGAAGCTTATCATATTGGAAAATCCGCTGCCGGCGAATCTTATTTGGATTACGAAAAAATTATAGCTTTGGCAAAAAGAATTAATGCCGAAGCAATTCATCCCGGATACGGATTCCTATCGGAGAATGCCAATTTTATTAGAGAAGTTGAAAAAGCAGGAATTACTTTTGTAGGTCCAAGTGCTGATACAGTTGACTTAATGGGTGAAAAAACATCTGCACGAACATTGATGAAAAAAAACAATGTTCCCATTGTTCCCGGAACAACCGAACCAATTACTTCCTTGGAAGAAGCAAAAAAAATAGCAGAAGAAATCGGTTTCCCGATAATGATAAAAGCATCTGCCGGAGGCGGTGGAAAAGGAATGCGGAAAGTTAGTAAGCTTGAGGAACTTGATGAGGCAATTGAACGTGCTCAAAATGAATCCCAAAAAGCATTTAGCAGTTCCGAAGTTTATATGGAAAAATTTATTGAGCAGCCAAAGCATATCGAGGTTCAAATTCTTGGCGATAAGCATGGTAATTATATTCACTTGTTTGAACGTGAGTGTTCCGTACAAAGAAGACACCAAAAAGTTTTGGAAGAAGCTCCGTCAAGTTCAATAGATTCGGCTACAAGAGAGCAAATAACTAAGGCTGCAATAAATGCTGCAAAAGCTTGCAATTATTATAATGCCGGCACAATTGAATTCCTTTATGATAATAAAAATTTTTATTTTTTGGAGATGAATACCAGGCTTCAAGTTGAACATCCGGTTACAGAATTTATTACAGGTGTGGATATTGTAAAAGAACAAATTAAAATTGCATACGGCGAAAAACTAAGTTTTACACAAAAAGATATTAAACTAAACGGACACGCAATAGAATGTAGAATTTATGCAGAGGATGTTGATAATAATTTTGCTCCTTCAATAGGTAAAATATTACACTATAGAACTCCAACCGGACCCGGAGTAAGAGTTGACAGCGGAATAGAAATACAAACGGAAGTTTCTATTTTTTATGATCCGATGTTAGCCAAACTTGTGGTTTGGGATAAAGACAGAAATAATGCAATTGCCAGAATGAAAAGAGCTTTAAGCGAATATCAAATCGGCGGTGTTAAAACCAATATAAACTTTTTCTACTGGATTTTAGAACATAAATATTTTTTAGATTCTTCATTTGATAATAATTTTTTGGAAAATAATTTTCTGCCTCTTACTCCAAATAAATGGAGGGAAAATAATAATGGTAATTATGAAAAAGCCATTGCCATTCTTGGAGCATATTTAATCGAACAAGAAAATAAAATACATCCTGTTAAATTAGAGAATAATAATCTAAATAAGTGGGAAAGCTTAAAATATGAATGAATATATTGCTACAATTGAAAGACAAAAATATTCAATTAAATCGGATGATTTTAAATCGGTTATTGTTAACGGAGAATTGCTGAATATTGTGATAAATAAAATCTCCGAATATAGCTATAAAGTTCAGATAGGAAATGAAGTATTTGTAATAACAACTACAAAAAATGCTGATGGAAATAGAGCTTTTCTCACAAACGGTCATTATTTTATTGGAAGCATTAGAACAAAATTAGAAGAAATGGCAAATGAATTAGCAAATAAATTATCGTCAGGAGAAAAAGCAAAAATTATAAAATCTCCAATGCCGGGGTTGATACTTAAAATTAATAAAAAGATTGGAGATAAAGTAAAAGCCGGTGAATCTTTATTATTATTAGAAGCAATGAAAATGGAAAATGATTTGAAGGCTCAAACGGATGGAATTATAAAAGAAATACCGGTAAATGAAGGAAATTCTGTTGAAAAGAATGAAACTTTGATAATTTTAGATTAAACAAGTATTTGTTTTTTTATAGTGTAAATTATATATTATTTTTATTTTATCTTAATAAAAGGAGGTTGTGTGAAAAAACTACATACTATTGCAATTGTGTTAATGTTTATTACATCTAACTATTTTGCAAGTGGTTTTCAAATTAATGAACAAGGCTCTAAAGCAATGGCAATGGGCGGAGCTTTTACCGGACTTGCAAATGATGTGTCGGCTATCTATTTTAATCCTTCTGGTATTACACAATTATCAGGTACAAATTTTTTAGTTGGTGCAACTTTAATTTCACCATCAGCTTCATTTAGAGGACCTTTGCCCTCCATAACCGAAACAAAGATGGAAAAACAATTATTTACTCCAATTCATTTTGGCATTACGCATCAAGTAAATGATAAACTTCATTTAGGCTTTTCCGTAAATAATAATTATGGCTTGGGAACTAAATGGGATAAAGAATGGATTGGTAAATTTATGGCTGTTGAAACCAACATAAGAACATTTTTCTTTACCGGTGTTGCATCATATAAAGTATCTGATATATTGTCTTTGGGGTTTGGGTATTCATTTGCTTACGGTGATGTTTTAATTGGTAAGAAAGCTAATTTATCACCATTTAACGCCGAAGCTTATTTGGAATTAAGTGGTAACGGAACCGGATCCGGATTTACTGCCGGTTTACTTTTAACTCCGTCAAAAGCTATTTCAATAGGATTATCCTATAGAAGTGAAGTTAGAATTGATTTTACAGGTGATGCTACTGCCACAGGAGCACCAAAACAATATGACGGACTTTTACCTCATGGAGCCATAGAAGCTCCGTTAACAACGCCAAGTAATATTACACTTGGGGTTGCAATTAAACCTAATAAAAAATTAACATTCACAGCTGATTATCAATATGTCGGCTGGGCTAGTTATGATAAATTAGAAGTTAAATTTAATGATTATACATTTCCGGACGGAACAAATAATACTGCATCAGTAAGAGATTATAATAATACTTTTATTGCCAGAGCCGGTATGGAATATTTATTCTCAAAATCTCTCGCATTGCGTGCAGGCATACTTTATGATAAAAATCCTATCGATGACAGCAAAGTTGATCCTACTTTACCCGATGCAGATCGTTTAGGGTTTAATGCCGGTATCGGTTATAAATTATCTAAAAATCTTAGTGTAGATCTTGCTTACATGTTTCTTCGTTTTGACGAAAGAAAAATTACAAATTCAGAAGAAAGCTATAGCGGAATTTCAAATAGTATCGCTCCAATGAATGGGGTATATAATTCATCAGCTCATTTATTATCAATGACATTATCATATAATTTTTAAATTGGAGGGAACTTTAAGTGAAAAAAATAAATTATAAAATACTTGTTACTTTTGTTCTTTCTGCATTATTGCTTTTTGCATGTGAAGATAGAACGGAATTAACTGCTCCTGAAAAAGTAAATACCGGAGATGTGGACTTTTCAAGATTTGTTTCAATAGGTAATAGTTTAACTCATGGTGTTCAATCGGATGCTGTTTTTGAAACTGCACAAGAATATTCTTTTGGTAATCAAATAGCAAAACAAGTGGGTGCTAAATACGAACAAAGTTTATTTTCTGATCCCGGTTCGGGCGGTAGATTAGAAGTAAAATCTGTTGCTCCGTTTTCAATTGCTGCTAATCCTAATAGGGGAGTTCCTACAAATCTAAATTATGCTGCCCCTTACAATAATTTAGGTGTAAAATGGGCTTTTATTTATGATGCTCTAAATGCACGAGATTCATCAACTTGTTTTACTGCTCAGTTTGGTGTTCCAAACCCTTTGTTTAATGTTGTTTTGCGCGGAATAGGAACTCAATTTGAACAAGCTAAAATGCAAAAACCAACAGTACTAACATTTTGGTTGGGAAATAATGATGTATTAGTTCACGCTACACGAGGCGGAACAATGCCATATACTCCGGAATTATTCTTTGCTTCATTTTACAAACAAATAATGGATAGTTTGGAAACATTAAAAAATAACTTCGGTACAAAAGTTATTGTAGCAAATATTCCAAGTGTTACATCAGTTCCATATTTTACAACTGTTGGTCCGCCTGTAGGTGCTTCGTTAAAAGACATTCAAAAACAAATTCCCTCTGTAAAGGGACTAGTTTTTCAAACAACAAAAGCTCCGTTTATAAATGTAGCTACTCCTGATCAACTAATTTCAGGTAAAGTTTTATTGACATTAGACGCATCTGCTGCAGCAAAATTAATTGGAGATAAAACAGGTGCATATTATTCACTTTTTGGAATACCTGTTCCTGATAATGTAAATACTGCATATCCGTTTGGTCTTACTCCTGAAAATCCTTGGCCGAACAATCTAATTTTAGATGCCGAAGAAATTGCTACAGTTGCTAATGTTACTGCATCTTATAATGCAACTATTTCCAATTTAGTTGAAGCTAAAGGTTTTGCTCTTGTTGATGTAAATGCGTTTTTAAATGATGTATCCGTAAATAATTATCATACAAATGGTCTTACTTTTACATCTAAATATGTTGAAGGCGGATTATTTAGTTTGGATGGCATCCATCCTACAAGTCAAGGTTATGCTATTATTGCTAATCTTTTTATTGATGTAATCAACAAAAAATATAATGCTGCAATTCCTAAAGTTAATGTAGCAACTGTTCCTGGAAGTTTGACTCTTGCCAAAAGAGTAACTTTTGATAAATATGGAATTCCTAATCTTGCTCCGGGAACATTATCAAAATTTATTTATTAATTGACAATTAAAGCTTGGCTGACTATTTTTACGTAGTCAGCCAACTAAAATGTGATATTACTATGAAAAAACTATTTATACCTATATTCTTAATTGTTTTTATTTCAGCATGTTCGGTTTTTCAAGAAACTACCTCTTATGAAGAAGTTGATAAACCGGATACTGATAAAACAGACGAAGTATATGTGTTTGATGAAGTTAAGGACGCAGATAGTAGCACAACTTCTGAAATTAAAGATTTAAATAAAGAAATTGACAATACTCTTAGTGAAAACAAAGAGAATGTTAATAATAATGAACAAGTTAAACCTAATGAAACAGTTGTAGAAACTGTAACAGAGCCGGTTACAACCGAATATGAAAAAGTTGAAACTACAACTAATTATGAACAACCCACAACTTATGAAGAACCCTCAAATGAGGTTCAATTTTATGTTCAATTAGGTGCTTTTTCTACATTAGCTAGAGCTGAAAAATTTTCTTCGCAAATTGATTCTGTAGTCCCTTTTGCTTTAAGTATTATTTTTGATAGTTCCAGAGAGTTCTATATTGTTAGAAGTACACCTTACTCTACCAGAACAGAAGCTGAAAGTATAAGAAATGAGCTACGGAATAATAGAAAATTTAAAGATTGTTTTATTGTTACTGAATAAAATTAGGTAAAATATTTTTTAAGGAGATACAATGGCATTTTCATTAAATAAAGTTATGTTAATCGGTAATCTTGGTCAAGATGCCGAACACAGATTTACTACCAACAATACCGAGGTTTCATCATTTTCTATTGCAACAACACATAGCTACAAGGGAAGAGACGGTAATTATGTTAATGAAACAACATGGCACAATGTAGTTGTTTTTGGTGCTTCGGATTTTTTAAAAAATGCCTTAAAGAAAGGTAAAAAATTCTATATTGAAGGTAGAATTAATAAAAGAGATTATGAAAATAAAGATGGCCAAAAAGTTTATGTTACCGAAATTATAGCTGACAGATTTAGTATTATTCCGCTAGATTCAGCCGGAGATTCCGGTAGTTATTCATCTGCATCCTCTTCGCAAAGTTATAGTAAGCCGGAATCAATTGATTCCAGTACTCCGGAAGAAGATGATCTTCCGTTTTAGTTAAGTTTGTTTAATAACTTGAGGTTAATTATATTCCTTGGACGTTGGCTGGCTTTATAGAATAATTACTTTAATTATTCTACTTATATTCTCTGCAATTTTTTCCGGTTCGGAAGTTGCTCTTTTTTCATTGGATAGTAAAAAATTAGATGGAATTAAAAGCAGTTCCAAACTTATAGGGAAATATATATCTAGTCTTTTGGAATATCCGCGAAGATTATTAGTTACAATTCTAATTGGCAATACAATTTTTAACGTTGCTGCCTCTATAATATCTGTTACTTTAGCTTTGGATATTGCTAAAAAATACAATTTGGAAACGGATATGGTTTTACTTATTCAAATTGTACTTTTAACAATTTCGGTTATTATATTTGCTGAAATTTCACCTAAAGTTTGGGCAAATAAACATCCGGTTAATTTTTCTAAAATGATTGCCTTTCCACTTTATTGGACGCACAAATTATTTGCCCCTATCTCAAGAACTCTTTCTAATTCTGTTAATTTTATCACTAAAAAAATAAATATTGATAAAACAAAAACAGCTCTTTCAAATGAAGAAATTACAGAACTTGCCGATATTGTTATTGAAAAAGGAACCATTGTAGAAGAAGAACATGAACTAATACACGGATTAGTAGCCTTTAAATCCGTTACGGTAAGAGAAGTTATGACCCCGAGAGTTGATGTAACTGCCGTACCAAAAGAAATCTCATTTCATGAGTTGCTTGATGTGATTAATGAATCGGGACATAGTAGAATACCCGTTTACGAAGAAGATTTGGATAATATTCTTGGAATACTTTATGCAAAAGATATACTTCCTTATCTAAAAAAAAGTAACAACAAGTTTTCTATAGAGTCTGTTATGAGAGAAGTATCTTTTGTTCCGGAAACCAAACTTATAAGTAAGTTGCTGCAAGAATTTCAAGAGAAGAAATTGCATATTAGTGTTGTTGTTGATGAATATGGAGGGACTTCAGGTGTAGTTTCGTTAGAAGATGTTTTGGAAGAAATTGTTGGTGAAATACATGACGAACATGATACTGATGAAAATGAAATAACAAAAATTTCCGAAAATAAATTTATTGCATTAGGGAAAATCAATAAAGACGATTTGGAAGAAATGTTGGGCTTCGAGATTAAAGATGCACCGGAAGATTATGATACGCTTGGTGGATATATATTTAATCATGCCGGAACAATTCCCGAAGTCGGTTATACTTTCGAAGAATATGGATTCCGTTTTACAGTTGTTGAAGTGGAAAATAACAGAATAAATAAAGTTGAAATTGAAAAATTGAACAAACAAGAAGCTTAGTTGTTCTCATCATTCAAGAAGTGAAATTTCACGGTACTATGCAATTATCTTTTGATTACCTTAAGTCAATCTGTTTATTAAAACAGTTGTGGTAAATAGAAAAAAGTATAAAATAAACTCAAAAATATATGTAGATAATTAAAAAAGTATTTGGATTTATACAAGTAACCGGAAAGGTGTAACACTTTTTCACTTTTTTTAAAATAGTAAAATGGTAGAATTATTTAAAAATAAAGAATATAAAAAACTTATTGAAAGGATAAGCACTAATTATATAAAAGCTAAAGAAAAAGCTTTTAAAGCAATCAATGATGAACTTACTCTTTCAAATTGGGAAACTGGAAAATATATTGTAGAATTTGAACAAAAAGGTAATATTAAAGCTGAATACGGTAAAAAACTTTTAATCAAATTATCAAAAGATTTAACAGAAAGACACGGAACAGGATTTAGTAGAAGTAATGTTGTGTATATGAGATTATTTTACTTAAAATATCCAAAAGGTGTGACAGTGTCACACTTATTGAGTTGGTCACATTATTACGAACTGTTAAAGATAAAAGACGATGTTGAAAGAAGTTTGGTGGGTAAAGTTCTAAATATAAACGTTATACAATAAAAATAATTTGTAGTAAATTGTAAGTGAGGCATAAAACGTTCAAAGCTGAAAAATTTTGACTAAAAAGAGAAACTAAAAATGACAAATGAAAAGAAAACGGAAATAAAAGTAGGAATTACAATTTTATCTGCAATAATACTAT
>JALSNL010000387.1 GCA_026987055.1 Melioribacteraceae bacterium
TATTGAAACCGTTTTTTAAAAAATTTTGGGTGGAATAATTTAATATTTTATCTTTTTCCGTCATTTCACTTAGGAAACTATTTTAGTTTATTTAGTTTCCAATATAAATAAAAAAAATCATTTTCAAAATCAAATATTTAATTGTTCCAGGAAAACTCCGAAAAATCCTGGTTTTAGCATGTTTTATTTATATTAAAAATGTTGATATGAAAAAGATTTTGTAAAAAAACGAATTTTCTTGAATATTAAAATTTATTTATAAATTACTGATAGATATTTATTTGTTTGATTCCCACGTACTAAACTCCCTATTGAATTAAATTAAACGCACCTTTAATTAGTATTTCATTACCTTCTTTGAATTCATCTATATTCATAATTTCCGTATGGCCATTTGTCGTTTTACCAACTTTCACAAGTTGTTTTCTAAATGTATATTTATTATTGTTATTTGAATCTTTCACCAATACAAAATAACTGTCATCAATATTTACAATTGCGTTGGCAGGTATTGCGGGATGAAATGCTTCATCAATCAATATTTCTGCTTGAACAAACATACCGGGAATAAAATTTACTTCATCACTTTCATTTTTTAAATGACCGTGTATGTTAATTGTTCTATCTGTAGGTTGAACTGATTGCCCCACTAAAAATACTTCTGCTTCAAAAGTTTGGCTTTTACTATCTGGTAAAGTAAATGTTATTGTTTGTCCCTTACGAATTTTATGAATGTCTTTTTCAAAAACATTCAGTTCAAGGTGAATATGTTCTGTTCCGATAATTGATACGGCTATTTTATCAGGACTTAAAAACTGACCCAAAGTAATATTAATTTCCGAAATATTTCCACTAATTGGCGCTTTAATTTTTATTGAAGATGAAATGGAATTATAATCAAGATTATTTGTGTTGATATTAATTAACCTTAGTTTTTTACTTAATGCTTCAAAATCAGTTAGAACAGTATTGTAATCCGATTCTGCTTTTAAGAACTTTTTTTGCGAAGATATATTTTCTTGCAGTAATGTTTTTTGTCTCTCATATTCAGCTTTTAGATAATTTAATTTGTTCTTTGCATTTAAGTAATTTTGCTGCATCTCAACATATTCAGGGTTTTCAAGAATAAACAATGTTTCACCTTTCCTTATCTTTTGCCCAACGAGTAAATGTATTTTTTTTACTGTGCCACCATAATAAACTCCAACAGCAGCTTTGTATTCAGGCGGTACGTCAATCATACCCGTAACTTGAATTCTTTCTGAAAAAGACTTGTTTGTAATTTTCCCCAACTTCATTCCGGCAGACCTAAATTGTTCTGCAGTTATTTCCAATTCATTCTCTGATGAGGGAACTTCTAAAGTTTTAGTATTTTTGTTTTTTTCACCTGCCTTTTCTCCGCATGCAGAAAACAGCAGTGCCGAAACAAATAAAATAATTAAAATCTTTTTGTAAACTTTCATTTTAAATTCCTTTATAGTTCATTTAATACTAAATAGTTTAGTGATAAGACTGTTTGGTTATATTTATTCAGATTTTCCAAATAATTCATTTCAATTGAAACGGAACTATTTATAAGATGAATATATTGAAGAAAATCTATTTCGCCGTTTTGAAAAGCCTTGCCGGCATTATTTAATAATTGCTCTGATAATGATTTTCCGGCACTCTGATAATATTGCACTGAACTTTCGTAACTTTTTAATTCGGCGAATAAAGAATTAATTTTTGCTTTTAGTTTAATTTCATAATTTTTGTAGTTTTGTTCTACAATTTGCATCTGTATTTGAGCTGATTCTATTTTAGAGTTTTGTCCGAAGAAAAGAATAGGAATCGAAACTCCAATATCAAAACCATAATATGTTTTAGCGTTTACTCCGTTATTACTGCTTTGAAACAAGCCAAGATTTATATCGGGTAATAAATTTTGTTTTTCCAGACTAACTGCATTTTCAGATGAATTTAATAAATTTTTATAGTAGTTAAGCCCCGGATTATTTTTCACTTCAGGTAATTCAAGTACAAGTTTCTGCAATTCCGTTTCAGGAATTGTGTAAACAGAATCTGCCTGCAGCCAAGCATACAATTCCGAATAAGCAGCATTAATTTTTTCTTTTGTTTGGGCAAGAAGGACTTCTATCTCTTTCTTTTTAGCTAATGCAGTTAATTTTTCTAATTGATTTGTTTCGCCTAACTCATAACGCAACTTAGCAGCTATGGCAAATTTTGTAAAAAGACTATCCAGATATTTATATTTTTTCTCAACATTCTTCAAATAAATTATTGAATAATATGTTTTGGAAACTTCCCTTTTTAATAAAATTTCATTGAGTTTAAATTTTTGTTCTTCAGTTTTTGCCCTTTCTTTATTTACACTTCTTTGTGCAAAATAAACTGTCGGGAATTTTATAGATTGATTAATTCCCCATACTTTTAATGGAAATTCATTTGCCCCCAAGTTGCTTTCATCGTAATTATAATAGAATTGTGTTTTAGGAAAATTAAAAGATGTTCCTACATCACTTCCCAATTTTTTTACCCTTAAAGAAGAAGCTTTAAGACCGGAATTATTTTTTAGAGCAATTGTAATAGCATCGTCAACACTTAAATATATTGTTGATTTTACATTTTTTTTACTTTGCCCGTTTATAAAATTCGGAATTAACAAAAGAACTATCCACAAAAATGTTTTTGAATTTAATCGAGGAACTATTTTTGATAGCTTTCTATCAAAGAACCAATATATGACAGGCAATACAATCATTGTTAAAAAAGTAGCTGAAATTAAACCACCTATTACAACTGTAGCCAAAGGTCTTTGCACTTCAGCCCCTGATGATGTTGAAACAGCCATAGGTAAAAACCCTAATGCAGCGGCACCGGCAGTAAGCAGTACCGGACGAAGTCTGTCTTTTGTTCCCATAATTATTCTCTCACGTATATCTTCAATACCTTCTTTTTTCAGTTCTTTAAAGTGTTCAATCAGTACAATTCCATTTAGTACCGCAATACCAAACAAAGCAATAAAACCTACTCCGGCAGAAATACTGAAAGGCAATCCTCTGATGAAGAGCAATAACACTCCGCCAACAGCTGCAAAAGGAATTGCACTAAAAATCATCATTGCATCTTTGAAAGAACCGAATGCAAAATGCAGCATTATAAAAATTAAGAACAATGCAATTGGTACAGCAATCATTAAACGAGACGTTGCATTTTGTAAGTTTTCAAATTGCCCTCCGTATGATATTGAATAACCTACAGGCAAATGAATTTTTTCTTTAATTATTCTTTGAACATCTTCTACAACGGAACTTAAATCTCTATTACGGACGTTTACACCAATAACAATTCTTCTTCTTGTTTCGTCGCGCGAAATTTTAGCCGGACTTTTTGTAAACTTTATTTCAGCAAATTCATTTAAAGGAAGCGACTGTCCATTGGGCAACATAATTGATGCGGTTTTTAGATCGTCAATGCTTTTTCTGTGTGGATTATCAAAACGAACAACTAAATCAAATTGTTTTTCTCCTTCAAAGATTGTTCCTGCTGTAGCACCTGCAAAACCCATTGTTATTATATTATTTAGTTCATCAACATTTAATCCGTACTTTGCAATTTTTTGGCGATTATAAACAACGCTCATTTGAGGAAGTCCGGCAGTTTTTTCTACAATTATATCCGATGCACCTTCAACAATCTGAATTGCAGATTCAACTTCTTTTGCTTTTTTATAAAGGATATCTAAGTCCTCACCGAAAATTTTGATTGCCAAATCTGCTCTAACACCGGTTATCAATTCATTAAATCTCATTTCAATAGGTTGAGTAAATTCATAGTCAATTCCCGGAATAACCGATAATGCTTCTTTTATCTTATCGGCAAGTTCATCCTTGCTACTTGCACTTACCCATTCGCTTCTTGGTTTAAGAGTAATAATAACATCACTTTCTTCCATCGACATCGGATCTGTCGGAACTTCGGCAGCACCAATTCTACTTACAACATCTTTTACTTCGGGAAATTGCTTAATTATTTTTTCCATTTTGGTCAGTGTTTCAATCGTCATACTTAAAGATGTTCCCGTTTTCAATACCGGCTGAATTACAAAATCTCCCTCGTCGAGCGTTGGAACAAACTCAGCCCCCATTCTAGTAAATATTATTGATGTTACCACCAACAGAATACCGGAAATAATTAAGACTGTCTTTTTATTATTTAATGCCCAACTGATTGACGGTTTGTACATTCTCATAATAAAATCCATAAACCTTTTTGATATTGTTTTTTTTCCCGGATCAATCGGTTTTAGAAACAAAGATGCTATTACCGGAACGTATGTAAAACCTAAAATCATTGTACCGATTAGTGCAAATGTAAAAACCAAAGCCATTGGCTTAAACATTTTACCTTCAACCCCGGTAAGAGAAAGAATAGGAATGAAAACAATAATTATTATTAACTGACCGAATACAGCCGAGCGTGTCATTTTAATTGTGCTATCATGCGAAATTTTATCAATTAAACTTTGTTTCTCGTCCCCTTTTAATTTAAGCAAATCTTTACGGCGAGAAGTTATTCTGAATGCGATAAACTCAACAATGATAACCGCACCGTCTATAATTATTCCGAAATCAATTGCACCCAAACTCATTAGGTTGGCATCAACCCCGAAAATGTACATCATGGATAGTGCAAACAACAAACTTAAAGGAATGACCGAAGCTATAACTATACCGGAACGAAGATTGCCAATAAGCAAAACAACTATGAAAATAACAATGAGAAAACCAAGGATTAAGTTTTCCAAAATTGTGAATGTAGTTTTGCCAATAAGTTCGCTTCTATCTAAAAATCCGTTTATTACAATTCCTTCCGGCAGGCTTTTTTGAATTTCGGCAACACGTTCTTTAACTCTATCAATAGTGGCTTTGGAATTTGCATCTTTAAGCATCATCACTTGTCCGAGAACTTTTTCACCTTCTCCGTTTGCCGTAATTGCTCCAAAACGATTTGCGTGACCAAATCCGACATTCGCGACATCCCGCACATAAACCGGATGACCGTCTTTAGTTGTTACAACAATATTCCGTATATCTTCTAATGATTTCGCTAATCCTTCCCCTCTTATAAAATAACTTTGGTTTGTTTTTTCAATATAGCCTCCGCCGGCAACACTATTGTTTTTTTCAAGTGCAGAATAAATTTCAGAAAGAGAAATTCCCATAGCACGTATTCTTGCAGGATTTACCGCTACTTCATATTGTTTTAAGTAACCGCCCCAAGTGTTTACTTCCACAACTCCTTTAATTCCGGAAAGCTGGCGGCGAACAATCCAATCTTGAATTGTTCGCAACTCTGTAATCGAATATTTGTCTTTGTGAGCCGAATCCGTATCAATTATATACTGGTATATTTCTCCAAGCCCTGTTGATATTGGTCCCATTGAAGGAGTCCCGAACCCTGCCGGAATTTTTTCTTGTGCACTTTTTATTTTTTCGGCAATTAGCTGACGGGGAAGGTACGTTCCCATATCGTCTTCAAATACAATAGTAACAACCGAAAGTCCGAATTTAGATACGGAACGAATTTCTAAAACTCCGGGCAAGTTTGCCATTTCCAATTCAACCGGATATGTTAAATATTTTTCAACATCTTCCGTTGATAAATTACGTGATGTAGTAATTACTTGAACTTGATTATTGGTAACATCGGGCACAGCACCTATAGGTATTTGTGTAATTGAATATAAACCAAACAAAACAATACTTAGTGTAAACAATAAGATTATCAGTTTATGCGTAATACTATAGTTAACTAATTTTTCAATCATTATTATTATCCGTTAAAATTTACTTATACAAATTTAGGCAAGCATACTTAGTCAAGACTTAATTGTTTCTTAAGAGACTCTTAAAAAAATTATTTGTGCCAAAACACCTTTGTCAGAATGATTTTCAAGTTTTACTTCCACACCTAATACTTCTGCGGCTTTCTTTACAATAGACAAACCCAAACCGCTTCCGGTAACTTGCTTATAATTTAGAGATTCTGAACGGAAGAAAGGATTAAAAACATGTTCCAGATCTTCTTCCAAAATCCCTCTTCCGTAATCGGTTATTTCAATTGCCACATTCTTATTTTTAGAAATAGTTCTGATTTTTACCAGACCTCCTTCATAGGAATATTTAATTGAATTTGAAATTATATTCTCTAAAATCATATCGGCATAATATGGATCTGTTGTTACTTCAGTATTGTTTTTGTCTTCAATTTGGATTTGAATATTCTTTTCTTCGATCAGTTTTCTATGACGGTGGATAGCATTATCGATTAACGAAAGAGCAGGAATTGTCTGCTTACGAAGAGCAATATTCTCTTTATCGAATCGAGCAAGCAAAAGAAGCTGATCAACACGGATTGACATATTATCAATTTCGGAGATACAATAGTTTATTTTTTCTTTATACTCTTCTTCTTTACGAGGCTTTCTAACAAGAACTTCAAGAGTACCTTTAATTACAGACAAAGGAGTTCTCAATTCGTGCGAAGCATCGTTTGTAAATTGTTTTTCGCGCTCAAATGCTTGCAGCATTCTATCAAGCAACTCATTTATTGATTTAGTCAGTGTATAAAGTTCATCCTTAATTCCCGGCAATTTAATTCTTTCGTTCAAATTGTTTTGAGTGATTCGATTTGTAGTTTCGGTAATACTTTCAATAGGCTGAATGCTCTTTCCGGCAAGATAACGGGTTATAAAAAATAACAGAACCAGGACAATTGGAAATAAAACAAACAAAACATTTCTAAGATTATTTACAACAAGAATTGTTCCCTCTAAAGAAACAGCCGTAAGAAGATAACCTTTGGTTTGACCTTTAACCTTAATAGGAAATTGAACTTGCCTAATTGCTTTGTCGCTTAATGTTGAATTAAAACGCTCACCATCAGTAAATTTACTCTTAAATTGTAATACCTGTTCTTTTAAGTTAATGGATTTGCTTAATACCTTACCATCAGGAGTTACAAGTTGTAAAAAAAAGGGAATAACCTCTGCTTCTTTATGTTCACGTTCTTCTTTAATAGCTTCAGTGTTAAAGTAAATACTATCCTGACTAACAACAACATCATTAATATGTTTTTCAGCTTCGTAAATAAGTGCCGAATCCAAATTAGAATAAACCGTTGTAGATACAATAAAATAGATTATAGCAAAAACAATTGCTATTACCAATGTAGCTGCAATTAAATAATAAGAGGCTATTCTGTTTTTAAACGTCATATTTAATTTTCCTTGGCAATATAACCAACACCCCTAATCGTTTTAATATGAGCACCGGAATCTTGCAATCCTAATTTGTTTCTCAAAGCATTTATATAAACATCTATTACGCCGGTATTATATTCAAAATGTATATCCCAAACACTTTCTATAATTTGAGTTCTCCTGCAAACTTTACCTTTATTGCGTAATAAAAATTCTAAGAGTGCAAATTCTTTTTGAGTTAAAAATATTTCTTCTTCTTTTTTTAAAACTTGATGAGTTTTTAAATCTAAAATGATATCCCCAAATGTAAATTTGTCATGCTCACCGGATTTTGGTCTTAATTGTACTCGTATTCTTTCCAATAACTCATCAAAACTGAAAGGTTTTTTTATATAATCATTGGCACCGGCTTGTAAACCGAATATTGTATCTTGGACAGTATCTTTAGCGGTAAGAAAAATAATAGGTGTATCTTTAATGTCCTTCCGAAATTTACGACATACTTCAATACCGCTAATGCCGGGCAACATCCAATCAAGCAGCAAAATATCATATTCACCGGAAAGAGCCCTATCCAAACCTTTTGTGCCGTCATAAGCAATATCAACGGAATAGGATTCTTCTTCCAAACCTTGTTTTATAAAATTTGCTATTCCGGGTTCATCTTCTATTACTAATATTCTCATATGGTAAAAATATTTATAAAATATTAGAATAACTTTAATTGTTTCTTAAAATTTGCTTAAAATATTTTTTACTAGGGAATAGAAGAAAATGACTGTACTTAGTGTTTTGTACTTTTAGAAATTATTTTTATGATAAATAAACAGCTATATCTTAGTGCCTTTTAATCGAAGTGAATTTGATATTACAGAAACGGAACTCATAGACATTGCAAGCGCACCAACCATTGGATTAAGAAAACCTAACGCCGCAATAGGAATGCCAATAATATTATAAATAAATGCCCAAAATAAATTCTGCTTAATTGTTCGTATTGTTCTCTTTGATAATTTAATTGCGGAAACAACACTTAACAAACTTCCTTTTACCAAAGTAATATCCGAAGATTCAATTGCAATATCCGTTCCCGTTCCAATTGCAATACCGAGATCTGCAGTAACAAGAGCCGGCGAATCATTAATTCCATCACCAACCATAGCAACAATTTCACCTTGTTGTTGTAATTGTTTTACTTTTTCAGCCTTCCCTTCCGGTAATACT
>JALSNL010000388.1 GCA_026987055.1 Melioribacteraceae bacterium
ATGGCAAATAAAGAAAAAAGAAAAATGATTACTAAAATATCGGTAAAAATACTCATAATTCCTTTCTAAGTCTTGCTACAGGAATTTTTAATTGTTCTCTGTATTTTGCCACGGTACGTCTTGCAATATGAATTCCTTTTTCAACAAGAATTTTGGCAATTTTATCATCACTGTAAGGTTTGTTTTTCGTTTCGGAATCAATAATTTCTTTTATTAAAATTCTTATGTGCTTGTTAGATACTTCACTTCCGCCGTCCGTAGAAAGTCCTTCGCTGAAAAAATATTTTAATTCGTGAATTCCTTGCGGACTTTGTACATATTTTCCGTTTACAACTCTGCTAATTGTTGAAATATCCATTCCTATTTCATCAGCAATATCTTTGTAAATCATAGGTTTTAGAGCTTTGGGACCTTCTTCAAAAAATTGGTATTGCTTTTCGAGAATTGCTCTCATAATTTTCATTAACGTTTCTCTTCTTTGTTGAATGCAGGCAATAAACCATTTGGCGGATTCAAATTTTTCCCGTAAAAATTTATGTGTGTCTTTTTCAACTTTAGATATTTTTCGTTTCCTTTTTTTACTGTTAATCATTTCCAAATAAGTTTGGCTTATTGTAACAGAAGGAACGCTTCTGTCGTTTAATGTAATTATATAATTTCCATCTCGTTTTTCTATTATAAAATCGGGTGTTATTTGATTTGTTTCATCGGCATCCAAACTTGTTGCTCCCGGTTTGGGATTAAGCTTTTGTATAAGATTCAAAGTTTTTTTAAGAGTATCTCTTGTTAAATCCAGTTTGGTCTGAATTGCATCAAATCTTTTGTTTACAAAATCATCATAATGTTCACTTAAAATTTTCTCAGCTAAAAATGTATAATAGGTATCGTATGAAGAATTACGCAACTGCACAAGCAAGCATTCTTGTAGGTTTCTACAAGCAATACCAACCGGATCAAAAAGCTGGATTGTTTTAAGCACTTTTTCAGCATCTTTTAATGAAACTTCTACATGCTCGAATAATTTTAAATCTTCTACAATTTTGGATAAATCTTCCCGGAAATATCCGTCTTTATCCAAGCTGCTAATAATAACTTCTCCTAAAATAATTTGTTCTTCGGGCAAATCCGTCATGTGAAGTTGTTCCAGTAATCTTTCCGTATTGGAAATTTTCATAGGTGCTAGTGGGCGAGTTTTATCTTCCTCATCAGGACTTTTATTAACTCTGTCATTATCCAAATCACCATCATTCATAAAGTCTTCTACATCAAATTCATCATTGTTATCCGTTTGAATTTCTTCGCTTGAATCTTCCGGTGAACTATCCAGTTGCTCTTGAGTCATTTCATAATCTTCATCCAAAACTTCTTCTAAAACCGGATTCAGTTCAAGTTCGGTTTTAATACGTTGTTCCATTGCCATTGTGTTTAATTGCAATAGTTTTTGATATTGAATTTGCTGTGGAGATAATTTTTGTTGTAATGAAAGTTTCTGGTGTAATGATAGCATATTTATTTCTCTTTAAAATTCTCTATTTTATTATAAAATTCTTTTCCATAAGCACGTTCAATTGGTGTTTTGCAAAATTCCAAAATGTTCAATTTTGTTTTATTTCCTTTTTCCAAAGCCGGTTTGCAGTCGGAATATTCTTCGTATTTTAAAACATCTCCTCCAAAATCTACAACTCTAATTGGAAAGAGGTGGCAGGAAATTGGTTTTATAAAATCAATTTTCTTATCATTATAGGCTTTTTCAATTGCACATTTAGCAATATCACCTTCATAATAAACAAAAACACAATCTTCATCCCCAATGCTGCGTGTCATTAGTTCTTTATCTTTTTCTTCCCAAAATCCGTTTTTTTCTATTTCGTCAATACTTGTTTTGGACAAATATTCTTTTACAATTGGAAGTATTTTATTAATAATGTCAATTTCTTCTTCTTTTAACGGAGCACCGTATTCACTTTTCATTGTACAGCAAGCACCTTTGCAAACTTCCAAATTGCAAGTAAAATGTGTTTTGGTAAGTTCTTTATCTACTAAAATGCCGTCAATATTATTATAATTTATCATAAACAATTCTTGGAATAATTTTTGCTAAGATAATGAAAAAAGAATTGGTTGTAAAGCAATAATTATTAGAGTTTTTCCAAAATTTAAATTATTTGTTATTCAAATATTCCTTTAATATTTTCTATTGTGCTTTTGAATAAAAAATATAGATTTTCCAGATGAACTTTCAAAATAAAGTTGTTTTAATAACCGGGGCTTCAACAGGAATAGGAAAAGAATTATCAATTATTCTTTCAAAACGAAATTGTAAGCTTATTTTAATTGCTCGCAGAATTGAGCTTTTAGATGGTTTGGTTTCAAAAATTTCCCACAATTCAAATTCGGAATTTCTAACGTTAAAATGTGATGTTAGTAAAAAAGAAGAAGTAACCGAAGCTTATAAAAAATCAATTGATAAATTTGGGAAAATTGATATTGCAATTCTAAATGCCGGTTTTGCAGAAAACATGAAAGCTGAGGAGTATAATTCCGAACTAGCCGAAACAACTTTTGGAACCAATGTATTTGGAATGATTTATTGGGTTGAACAACTTTTGCCGGAGTTTATAAAAAGGCGAAACGGTTTTATTGTTGGAATTTCAAGTCTAGCAGATAATCGCGGGTTTTCCGGCAGTGGATTTTATTGTGCAAGCAAAGCTGCTGCATCGGTTTATTTGGAGGGTTTGCGTGTAGAGCTTGCCGAATTTAATATAAAAATTATTACGGTAAAACCGGGCTTTGTAAAAACCCCAATGACTGATAAAAACGATTTTTATATGCCGTTTATTATGGAAGCAACTAAAGCTGCTGATATTATTATTAAAGGAATTGAAAAAGAAAAAAGAATTATTCAATTTCCGTTTGCGGTTGTTTTTGTAACAAAACTTGTTGGTTTTTTACCCGGGAAAATATATGAGTTTTTTGCAAAGAAAAAAATTTTATAACCAAAAACTTCTCTTAATAAATTTTATACTTTTCTATCATTTTATAAACTGATTTTCTAATACCCGGCGATAAAGATTTTAAATAGTGAGCTTGTGTAATTGAAATAATTTCTTCGGATAATTCCGGATATTTTTTTGCAATTTTAGAAATAAACTTAAAAGCCACTACACGCACGGAAGAACTTTTGTTAACGTTTTCCCAAATATTCATACAAGTATTAAAAAAAATTCCTTCATCTTCTTCCGTTAAATCCATTTGTAAAATAATTTTTATTAATTCTCTTTGATGTCCATCTTTTTTATCATTTACAGCATCAATTATATTTTTTGTGTAACCTTTTATACGTAAATCGTTTTGTTTAACAAAATGTGTAAGCAACCATGCTGCGCGCCACGAATAAGGTTGTTCATCCGAAACAGCTAATTTAATAGCATCATTAAAATATTTCGGCGATGTTTCCATAATGGAGAGCATTTCCGGCTTGTTTGATTTGGATAAAACTTCTTTTATTTTCATTAAGATTCTAAATATTTGAAATAATTATAATCAACTTTGCGTTGCTAGAAAAAACGGATATAAAATATGATAATGATTTTGAGGAAGAAATAATTATTGAAATAAAAAATCATCCGCTTTTTATATAAAGTTCCTATACTTAAAAGGAATTGGTTTTCGGATTAGCTTATATTTATGCTTGAACCTAACATATTTTCGTAACAGGGAAAAGTAATTTTGATTCGGTAAAAAATTTTCCCGTTAAAAACAATGGCACAAGAGCAAATTATTTTATTAAATTCATTTTTCTTATTTTATAAAAGTTATTCGCAGAGCTTTCCGATAAAGCCGTTATTGCGTAAAAGTAAACACCGGAAGTTAAATTACTTGCATCAAATTCGTAATTATACAAACCGGCATCAAGTTTTTGATTTACTAATTCGGCTACAACTTTGCCCAGTACATTATAAACATTAAGTTTTACATAACTTTTTTGAGGTAATGTAAAGGAGATTTGCGTAGTCGGGTTAAATGGATTCGGATAATTTTGTGATAATTTATATTCCGTTTTTATGCTCAGATTAACTGTTATAACATCAGAATATTTAAATGTGCCGTTAATATCAAGTTGCTTTAATCTGTAAAAGAATTTACCGGATGTAACTAAATAATCCGTAAATGTATAGTGTTTCGGAGAGTTACTGTTTCCATTTCCTTCAACAAAAGCAACCTTAGTCCAGTTACCTGTTTCCGATTTTTTTTCAACGTTAAAACCGTAATTATTAACTTCAGTAGCTGTTTCCCAATGTAATTTAATCTTATTTTCAAAAAAATCAGCTGTAAAAGAAACTAATTCGACCGGTAAACCGGAATTACTTTTTGATGCTTCCGAGGTATTTCCATAAGCTCCGATATTAACAATTCCACCGTTTGGGTCCGGTTCATTGCTATAATCTGAAGTTGCCATACCTGCATCAATACATTGACTTGTAACATCATCAACAACCCACGTAGTACCGTTCCAACGTCCCGCCTCTGATTTAAGATGTAAATCTACCATGTTCGGGTCATTAGTAGTAATACCTGTCTCAAATAAAGGATCAACATAAATATCGCTACTGGACGAAGTGTTGTTATAGTTTCCATTTGTACAATTATAAACATCATTATTTTGAACAACAAATGTGTGGTCGGTACTTAAATTATTGATTCCGTAATTATCGCAATTAGATATTATATTGTTTTGCACTTTTGTTTCATATCCGGTTTCCGTACCTTGACCGATTTCAAAAACAATACCGTCTTTTTCACTTCCTTCTATTGTATTGAATTCAATTAAAGTATTGTGTGCTCCGTGAATATGAATGCCGCCGTTTAGATAGTCGGCACTGCCTGCAGTGTTATTAAAAGTCTTAAAAATTTTATTATGATGAATGTGCACTCCGTTTTGATAATCTTTGGTTGTACCGGATTCCAAAACAATTCCTCCGGCTTTTCCATACACATAATTATTATAAATTTCTGCCGAGCCAAGATTAACACCATCGTTTTCCAATAATATCCCGGCATATCCAGAAGCTACATCCGTTAAACTGTTCCCAATAGTATTATCGTGAATAGTAACACCTGAACATTCTTCAAATCTTATTGCATCATTAGTTCTGGTACGATAAATTTCATTATTATAAGCTTCCAAGTTAGAAATACCAACAAGATATAAACCGTCATGTCCCGATGATTCCATAAAATTATTGTAAAATTTTACATCATGAGAAACAGTCCATGAATTACCCATTATTCTAACAAAATCTCCATAACTATCATGCAATCTCATATCATGAACGTCAAAATTCTCAGTTAAATGTAAAAGTATCAATATATAATAAAAACCTCCCGTAGATGCCGATTGGTTTCCTGCTGTAAGCTCAAAACCGGCAATTTCAACATTCACCAAATCGTCGCTTGATTTTCCATAAATTTGATCTCCCAAATCACTTTCGTTTGCTCCACCTTGCCAATACTCCGCACCTTTTTGAGCTAATAAAGGCTTGTTTTCCGGCCATTCCGCATTATCAACCACTTGAACTTTAGCCGTAGCATCACCTAATAGCTTACAATTACTGGAAATAAGAATAGGTTCATCTATCCAAAATGTATTTGCTCCTTTTAAGTAAACAGTTGTGTAATCGGTATTTGAAACTACAAACTCTATTGCCTGGTTAATTTCTACTTGATCACTTGTGCCGTCACAATTGTAGTCACCGCTTCCGTCACCGGCAACATAAACGGTTGGTGGTGTTTGGGCATGAATGGCTGTAATTGTTGTAATTAAAAATATTAGAAATGGTAATTTCTTCATCCTATTTCCCCTTCTTTTTTATCTTAATATTTTTAAAAAGATAATCATTAAAATAATTTATTTATAAATCTTAATTGGGATTTTGTTTTCTTTCAAATAATAAAATATAATATTTTTTTAAAAAATTACTTTATGTAATTTAAGTAAAAATATAGACAATAAGACTAAATCATCCCATTATTTGTTGACTAAAATTCTCTGTCTCCAGTTTGAACCAAAATTATACATTAGAATTTAGAAATTGTTTATAAAACTCTAATATGCAATAAGTTAAAGAGACTTTTTAAGTTAACCATTCCTAATGCTTCGTATTAGAATAATTGCTTTTATTACAATAGTTTAGAGCTATTCTGTTTTTCTATTGCATAATTCGGGTTGAATTATTTGTAGATGTACGCTAAAAAAAACTATTGTTTTATTTAGTGATTCAAATCACATTACATATAAAATTTTTAGATATTTATAATTTAATACAAAAAAATGTAATAATTTTTTTAATGGTTAGACAGTATATAGAAACAGAAGCCACCCCAACCTTCCGTTTAACAAAATAGACGGCTTGTACTTCCTTTTGCCAATTGGGGCTGTTGTTTTTTGTGTAAGTAAGTTAAGAAAAAACAACGGATTATTATAATCAAATTAATATTATTTCTAATTATTTTATCTCTAAAACTATCTTTTCCCTTTTCTATGCTATACAATATCCAAATTGATTTTTCTGCGAGAATCTGCGATCGGATTATTTTATTTTTATAATTCACCCCGGCAAAAAAACATCGGGCAGGCTAAATCCTCTCTTTCGTAAAGAGAGAACAAATTGAAAATCCGATCCCAGTTCCCTTTGGGAAAACCAATTTGTTTAAAGTATATATAAAACTTTATTATCAATAAATTTGTATAACTCAATGTTTATGCTTGTGGAAATAGTAACCGGCAAATTTATGAACACTATTTTCTAATTTTTTAATAAGTTCCAAATCCGTTGATTGCTTTGCTTTCATGGAGTAAACTAAAATTTCGTGTAAACTTGTAAGTTGTTTTATGTATTTTGTATATTTTTCTCCTGCATTTGGTAGTGTGGGTTTTATTCTTTGATGTAAAAAATATTGACTTACAATTTTTTGAATTTTTTTTGCATGTTCTTCTTTGTTCATAATCCATCTTACCAATTGATTATAATTCTTTTCACCTTCGGCAGAAAGTTTGTTAATCATTTTCATTGATTTTTCAATTGTTTCAATATGTTCGTTTATCATTTGTATTCTTAAAGAATCTTGATAAATTCCGCATGGAATTTCGCAATGAGCATAACTTTTAGTTGGAAGTAAAAAAGTTGATATTACTATAAGACTTAAGAAAATTGTTTTTATATTTTTCATTTTACTGCTCCTTATTTGTTAATGTTAACTTTTTAATATACTAATTGTCTTATTTAATTTCTTCAATTCATGTAAATAAATGGATTTTATAATTAGTTATTCGTGAATTCGTGGCTAATTTTTTTGCCACTAATGCACGAATAAAAACCATAGTAACAAGTTAAATAATTTATCAATGTAAAAAACTAAACATATAATTACATTTAGTACTTGAAAATTATATTTATTTCATCCCAATGCTATGGAAAGAAGTTTTAAGGAATATCAAAAAAATGAAAAGAAAAAACACTTAAGAAAAATGAAATATTTAATTTTGATTATTATATCGTTTGTAATGTTTACTACTTGTAAAAACCATAAAAAAAATATGACTATTGAAGGACTAAAAAACAACATCGAAAAAAAAATTAAAACATTAGAAGGCGATTTTGCTTTTGCATTTTTAAACCTATCTAATCCGGAAGAAAAAATTATTCTAAATGCAGATGAAAAATTTCATGCAGCCAGCACAATGAAAGTTCCGGTAATGATTGAAGTATTTAAGCAAGCAAGAAATGGGAAGTTTAATTTATCCGATTCTATTGTTGTAAAAAATAAATTTAAAAGTATTGTTGACGGAAGCATTTATAAATTGGATCTTGATGAAGATTCGGGAGAAAATCTTTACGGTAAAATTGGTAAAAAAGTTACTATTGAAAAATTAGTATATGAGATGATTACCGTCAGCAGTAATTTGGCAACCAATATATTAATTGATTTAACTGACGCTAAAAATGTAACTTCTACTATGAAAAAACTGGGTGCTGAGAATATGATAGTTCTTAGAGGTGTTCAAGATATTAAAGCATACGAAAAAGGACTTAGCAACTCTACAACTGTTAAGGACTTACTCATAATAATGAAATCCATTGCAACCGGAAAGGCCGGTAATAAAAAGGATTGTGAGAGAATGATTGAAATTTTAAAAGATCAAAAATTAAATAATATGATTCCCAAATATTATCCCGAAAATATTACGGTAGCTCACAAAACCGGCTCAATAACCGGTGTACATCACGATGCAGGAATTATTTATCTGCCTAATGGAAAGGCTTTTATTTTAGTAATACTTTCAAAAAATTTAGAAAACTTTGAAAAAACAACTGATGCTTTAGCAAAAATATCCAAAGAAACGCTGGATTTTATGCTGCAATAATATACCAAAACCGGAACATGTTTTTGAAATCTAATCTAACTTTTTCTTAAAGCGTAA
>JALSNL010000389.1 GCA_026987055.1 Melioribacteraceae bacterium
AAAATAAAAAAGGCGTGATTAACACGCCTTTCCTGCCAAGTAAATTAAAGTTAATTGTTATAATTAAAATGCGGGATCAAATGGTCTATCATTATATATCCACTTAATTTCTATTCTAGCCGGGTTTTCAAATCTTCTTACTATTTGAAATTTTGAGTAGTGTCCTTCACTATCATATAGAAATACATAATTATTATTCGAGGCTAAATAACTATCTCGCCAAGTAGCATCTTCTGTTGGTGAATTTACACCATCGTTTATATTTTTAGATTTACTTACTTTGAATCTTGTTAAACGTGTCATCCCATTTACGCCACTTGCAGATCTAACAATAAAACCGCCAAATCCATCAGGGGCAAAGAATAAATCAACAAGTTTACTTTGTCCTGTTCCGGGTTTTATTGTGAGCAAACGTCCCGTAGATAGTTGTAACCCACTAGGTTGATTATTTGCTGCATTTGTAGTATCCCATAAAACACCACTATACTTTGATACAAATTTGGGCTGTAGGTTTATTGAAACAATTGTATCCTGAGCATCTACAATTTTTACAGCAAAAGTAGAATCTTTATACTCATCATATTTTAGAGTAACAGAATATTGTGCATCAGCTAAAGAAAAACTATTTGGTGTTGTAGATTTGGTGTTATTACCATTAATCCAAATTTGAGCTTGTTCCGGTTCCGATTTTATTTGTAAAACACCATATTTAAATAAAGTAAGAGGGGGAACTGCAAATTCATTGCCCACCGTAACTTCGGCGGTAAATTTTGCATCGGCAAAACCATCTTTTTTTACTGAGCCATGATGAATTCCTGCAATTACTTCAACAACTCCAGGCGTAAATTTACCTGTACTTTTTCCATCAATATAAATTGCTGCTTTTTCCGGATTTGAATCAACAAAAATTGTCCCTTTATCTTTAAGTGGATTGACTTCATCATTATCACAAGCATTAAATAGTATTATAAGGAAGAGAAAAGTTAATAAATAAACTTTTTTTCTCATTTTTTAAAACTCCTGTCTTTTTGTTTAATTTATAAAGGTTTTAGTAATAAATCTTGTAAATATAAATATGTAGATTTAAAAATAAAAAGGTGTGCTTAAGAGCACACCTTTTAAGTTTAAAAGATTTAATAATCTCAATTTAGAACGAAACATCATCTTGAACTTTATTATAAATCCATTGTACTTCAACCCATGCAGGATCTCCGGCACCGGAACCACCGCCATAGTTTGTAATTTTCAATTTTGAATAATGTCCATCTGCGTCGTATAAGAAAACATACTTTGTTTCTCTATCACCAATGCTTTTTTTCCACGAAGAAAACTGAACAGGAGAATTTTCTCCATCGTTAAGATCTGTTCCGTTTCCAACCTTAAACCAAGTTTCTCTAATCATTTTTGAATGAAACGCAGCACTTCTAACTATATATGTACTTCCTTGACTATCGGAGTAATAATAAATATCAATTTTATCTCTGTTGTCTGCATCGGAAGTTCCGTAAGCCATACCCGAAGATAAATCTAATCCGCTTGGTTGACTTGCTGATGTCCCTGTAGTTTCCCAAATTCTTACAGGTGTACTAAATACTTCAAAACCGAAATCAAGCTTAGCAGTAACATTTGTTGTTGCTCCGTCATTAACGGTAACAGCCGCTAATGTGGAATCTCCTAAATCGCCTAATTTCAATGTAATTTCATAACTACCATTTTGTAAAGAACCTATTGTTGCCGGTGTTACTTCTCCGGAATTGCTTCCGTTAAGCCAAATTTCAGCTCCTGCAGGTTCGGATTCGATAGTTAAAGAACCTAATTTTTTAAATGTTGTTCCTTCTGTTATAAGTGTTTCTTTACCCGCTGTAACACTTAAATGGTTAAGTAAAATGTCTGAATATCCGGCTAATTTAAGCGTAATATCGTGAAAACCGGCTGTTGCTTCAATTGTAGCGGGTGTTACTTGCCCTGTACTGTCTCCATCTAACCAAATTTGTGCTCCGGTTGGTGTAGATGTAATGTTAATTGTTCCTTTTTCTTCAATTGGGTTTGTTGCTTCGTCACATGCAATAAACGATATACCAATCAGCAGTAAAATGACTGCTAATATTTGTTTTTTCATTAGTTCTCTCCTTTATTATTTCTTTATTAAATTAAATTTATATTTTTTCTTATCTACGTTTGTTGTAAAAGTACCGGAATAAGTTTTACCATCATCGGATAATTTCCCGTTATATTTACCTTTATATCTACTATGTAATTGGTCAGCCATTGTTATTGTTTTAGTTTCTACATTAAACGAACCTTTTATCTTTTGCTTAATAGGTGTTCTATAATTAATTTGAATTTTTCCTTCAAAATTATTTCCATCTTGTTTTGTAATTGTTAATGTAGTAAACCTACTATCTAATTTACCTGTCCAGGTTCCAACCATTCCGTTGTTTGCAAAAACACCCATAACCTTACCTGCAGCATCCTTAGCTGTTTCAGTTGCTTTATTAGCAACGTCTTTAGCTGCATCTCCAACTTTATCTACAGCTTCACCGGCAGCTTCTCCTGCTTTGTTGGCAACATCTTTTGTTGTTTCTCCAACTTTATTTGCTGCATCCGAAACAGTTTCTGTTGCACTGTCCATTGTTTCTTTTGCTTTATCACATGCAGATAGTACAAATATTGAAAATAACGTGATTGTTAAAAATAATAACAATCTATTCTTTTTCTTTTGAATGGTTTTCATAATGTTTTTCTCCTTTTTATTTAAAGTTTAAATGAATTTATTCAATTGGCAATATAATAAAAATAGTTAAAAAAACAGAAAAGAATTTGCTTTAATTCAAAGAGGTTAACTTGGTATAATTAAATCTTTTATTAACTAGGTATTGTTATTGGGTTTTCTTAATTTCTTTAACGTTTGGCGGGTTCCAACCGACAATTGAACCTTCTTTTAATCTGGAGAAATACGGAGAAAGTGTTGCCCCTGGTAAAGTTCTTACATTATCTTCAATAATAATCGGTCCCATTCCTGTTCCTGCCCCGATTTTACAATTATTTCCAATTTCAATCAATCCGTAACGAAATTTACCGGCTCCTTCATAAGCATGAACCGTTAAACGCGTGAATGCACCCATCAACGTATTTTCACCGATAAAAATTAATTCAGGTCTAAAATGATCTAGCCATACAAGCTGCATGATTTCACTTCCTTTCCCTACATGAATTCCCATCCATCTGTAAAATTTATTTTTTGAAGGAATACCTTTCAAGAAAAATGAAACAGCTACTTGAAAAAGAAGTAATAATCTTCGTCTGTATGGTAAATTTAAAATACGCCAATTTATTGCATTTTTTTCTTCGGGAGAACCGAGACCGGAAAATGTGTAATGTCTTCTAACGGGTGTTAAAAATTTTTTAAGATTTTCTTTTCCTTCTTCTGTTTTGGGATTTAGTGTTTCAACATCAGTTCCTTTTCCACCTGAAGTTTTGCTTATAAAAATCTTACGGTTCTTTTTTCTGCCTAATCTTATAGCACGTTCAATAATTTCTATTGTAACCAATTTCATTACTTCTTCGGGGGTTTTGTTTCTATATTTTTTCATATTAAAATCCTTTTGCAAGTCCGTTTCTTCTTGGGTCGCTAGCGCCGTAAATAGTTTTGTTTTTGTTATCTATTAAAATAGCTTGTGCAGAACCTAATATTCTAAAAGTACTATTTCTATTTGCTAATGTATAGCCCATTTTTGTTAAATTTTGTTCTGTATCTTTATTAGTACAAAATTTTTCCACATAAATTTTATCAGGGAACCATTGATGATGAAACCTAGGAACACTTACAGCTTCCTTAATGTTCATATTAAAATCTATTACATTCATAATCACTTGTAGTACAGTTGTAATAATTGTTGAACCACCGGGAGAACCTACTACAATATAAGGTTTTTCATCTTTTAAAACTATTGTTGGTGTCATTGAACTAAGCATTCGTTTTTCAGGTTCAATAGAGTTTGCTTTACTTCCTAATAATCCGAATTGATTTGGTTCACCCGGTTTGGCACTAAAATCATCCATCTCGTTATTTAATAAAAAGCCGGCTCCATCAACAACTATCTTAGAGCCAAAGGCAGAGTTGATTGTTGTAGTAATGCTGACGGCATTTCCGTATTTATCATAAACAGAAAAGTGGGTTGTTTCCGTACTTTCTTTTTGTTTAGGTAAAATGTCCTTTTGGATTGTGGTTGAAGGAGTTGCGAAGGGTGTTAGTTTATCAAAAATTGTTTTTGCATATTTTTTTGAAATTAATGTTTTTTTCGGAACAGGATAAAAATCTTCGTCACCAAGCTTGTATGTTCTATCTGCATAAACATATTTCATAGCTTCTACCATTTTATTAATATATGAACTGCTGTTCCAATCACTTGTTTTAAATTTAAAGTTTTCTAAAATATTTAACAATTCAACCAAAGCAATTCCACCGGAACTTGGCGGGGGCATTGAAACAATTTTATATCCGCGATATGTTCCAAAGATTGGTTCTCTTTCTATAGGATTATATCTTGCAAGATCTTCTAAAGTAATATATCCGTTATTTTTGCTTATTTGTTTAACTAAAAGCTTTGCTACTTTTCCTTTATAAAATCCGTCTCTGCCTTTTTGTTTAATTTGTTCTAAAGTCCATCCCAAATCTTTTTGAACAAATAATTCACCTTTTTTATAAGGTTGTCCTTTTTTAGAAAAAATCTTTTTTGAAGAATTGTATTTATTAAACTCGGGCAAAAAGTGCTCAAATGAACTTGCTGTGTTATCATCTAAAACCCATCCTTTTATAGCTAAATTAATTGCGGGCTGGATAACTTTAGCCAAAGACATTGTTCCATATTTTTTCAAAGCATAAATTAATCCTGCAACACTGCCGGGAACCCCTACGGATGTAACGCCTGTTTGACTTAATTCGGGAATATAATTTCCTTCATCATCTAAATACATGTTTTTATTTGATAAAAGAGGGGCTTTCTCTCTAAAATCTATTGAAGTGTTTTTTCCGTTACTCAAATGCAAAACCATAAAACCGCCACCACCTAAATTGCCTGCATAAGGATAAGTTACTGCAAGAGTGAAACCTACGGCAACAGCTGCATCAATAGCATTGCCACCGTCTTTAAGTATTTTCAATCCGGTTTCGGTAGCCAATTTGTTAGCTGTAACAACCATTCCTTTGCTTGCTTTTATTGGTTTATCAAATTCAGCAAAAAGCGGGTGTGATAAATAAATTAAAGAAATTGAAATTATAAGTAATACTTTTTGGGGAACATTATTTCTCATTTTTTTAATCCTATTGTTATTGTAAATTATGTTTTTTGAATGAAGTAATCTGAATTAGATTCCTTTTCCCGGGGAAAAGAATCAAGAGTTAAAAAACATAAATTTACTTTAAATATTTAAGCTGTTCTTTAGAGCATCAAACATAATAATATTCTTGTGTGATTAACCAAGTAATAAAAATTTTATGTCTTTTTCCAATAATTTAAGGAAATTCTTTTCTGTTTTTAATCAAATGACATATATTGATTTTTAATATAATAAATTGTATTTATTGTTACAGATTTTTAGTTATTCTTTTCTTTTGATTTTTTTAGAACAATTGTAACATTAAAATTCTGCATGATTAGAAATTTTCCAAAAGAAAACCTAATCACAATTTCAATTTCTAATTAGAATCCATAAGATTTTAATTAGCCTTACGACAATTATTTTTTTCACAAAATGAAAAATAATTCGTCATCAAAAACATGAAAACAATTGCTTTCTGGCTTTTGTTTTTCTTTCAAAAATATTTAACTAACAAATATGTGAGGAAATATGAAAAAAATAGTACTTCTATTACTGTTCTTTGCTTCTATTAATTTTGCTCAAAAGCAAATTGTAACAGGTAAAGTTACAAGTTATGAAACCGGAGAACCACTTGTAGGCGTTAATATATTAGTAAAAAATACTGCCACCGGTACAGCAACCGACGAAAACGGTCTTTTTAGATTAGTAGTAAAAAAATTGCCCGTAACGTTAGTGTTTTCTTCAATAGGTTATCAAAAACAAAATGTTGCTATAAAGGAAAACAAATTTCTTAATGTTAGCCTTAGAGAAGATGTTTATTCTTCCGAAGATGTTGTTGTTGTTGGTACAAGATTTAAACCCAGAACCGCCATTACTTCACCGGTGCCGATTGATAATATCAAATTAAAAGATTTATATTTTACGGCACAGGTTTCTTTGGATAAAATGTTACACTATACTGTTCCTTCGTTTAACTCAACACAACAAACTATTTCTGATGCAACTGCACATTTTGATCCTGCGGATTTAAGAGGATTAGGTCCAAGCAGAACTTTGGTTTTAATTAACGGAAAAAGAAAAAATCCTTCTGCTCTTGTATATATAAATGATACTCCGGGCAAAGGAGATGTTGGTGTTGATATGAAAAGTATTCCGGTTAGCGCAATTAAAAGAATAGAAATATTGAGAGACGGTGCATCTGCTCAATATGGTTCCGACGCCATTGCAGGAGTTATAAATATAATATTGAACAACGAGACAGATAAAACAAGCATCAATACATATTCGGGAATTACTCAAAAAGGAGATGGTTTTCAATATGGAGCAAATATGAATTCCGGTTTTAAAATTGGTGAAACAGGCTTCATAAATGTTTCATTGGGATACTTAGATCAAGATGAAACAAACAGAGCCGGAGAACCCGGGGTTGACGGTTTATTCGGTCCTATTTTTGGTGATCAATCTTTAATTGACGGAACAAATCCGTGGATACAAAAACATAAAGATTTAGGTATGCACGTTGGTTTACCTAAAATAACAAGTGCAAATATCTATTATAATTCTGAGGTTGGAATTGATGATGATTCAAGACTTTATTCCTACGGCGGTGTTGTTTACAGAACAGGTTTAAGTTATGCACTATACAGAGCTCCGTATTGGATACCGGATAATTATTTCTTGCATCACAAAAAGGGAACAGAATATGAAGGATTTCAACCAACGTTTGGAACTGATATTTATGATGCTCAGTGGACAACAGGATTTAAGTCAAAAAAATTCGGATGGAATTACGATATAAGTTATGCTTTCGGAAGCAACTCTGTTGATTATAATATTGGAAATACTTTAAATCTGGACATGGGTGCCGCAAGTCCAACTGAATTTTATGCCGGTGGATACAGATTTATGAATAACATAATAAACTTCGATGCATCCAAATTATTATATGACAAAATATATTTTAGTTTTGGAGCTGAATTTAGAAGAGAAAACTTTATTGCTGTGCAAGGGGAAGAAGCTTCTTATTTTGGTAGTGGAGCACAATCCTTTCCCGGTTTACAACCTCAAAATGCTGTTGATGCAAAAAGAACCAATGTTGGTGCTTATGTTGATCTGAGTTCCGATATTACAAATAATCTTTTGATTGGTGCTGCCGCAAGGTATGAAAAATACAGCGACTTTGGAACTAACTTAACTTACAAAGCTAATGCCCGCTTAAAAACCAATGATTCAAGATATAGCTTAAGAGGTTCTATTTCTACCGGTTTCAGAGCGCCTTCTTTACATCAAATATATTTGAGTAATATACAAACCCTAGTATCCGGCGGAACAATAAGTAATCAGGGAACTTTTAATAATAATAGTCCTGTTCTTCGTAAGCTTGGTGTTAATAAATTAAAAGATGAAAACTCTTTTAACATTAGTCTCGGAGCTGCTGCAAGACCTATTGACGAGTTAACGCTTAGTGTAGATTTCTATCAAATAAACGTTAATGATAGAATTGTATATTCAAGTTCTATTGCTTCGTCAGATACTAATACAACAGTTGGTCAAATATTAAAAGCTAACAATATTACAAGTCTAAAATTCTTTATAAACGCAGTTGATACTAAAACACAAGGTGTAGATATTGTTGCTCATTATAAATTAGATAAATTAGAATTACACACTGCAGCAACTTTTGCAAAACACAGTATTGTTGGTAAAATTAAAACACCAAGTGTTTTACAAAATGACGGAATTGATATATTTGACAGAAAAGAACAATCAAGAATTTTAACGGCACGTCCTAACACAAAAGTTTTGCTCGGTTTTTCTTATGATCTTAATCCTTTTGATGTTGGATTATCCGGAACGTATTTTGGTCCGGTAACTTGGCAACACGCCAGCGATCCGAACAAAGATCAAACATTTTCCGGTAAAGTTATTTTAGACTTAAACGCCAGTTACAAAATTAGTAAAGAAATTACCTTAAGTTTACTGGTAAATAATCTTTTAGATACATATCCGGACGTAATTGATACAAAAGGAGATTTTGTTACTGATCTAGGCGGTCGTTTTAAGTATCCATGGGAAGTAAACCAATTCGGATTTAATGGCAGAGTTTTCTTGGCT
>JALSNL010000390.1 GCA_026987055.1 Melioribacteraceae bacterium
AGCCTTCTTCCGGCTCCCTATGTATAAGATTATTTCCATCCTTTATTTCATAAGCAAAACTTAAAACATCATTGGGTAAAGCTTTTGGAATTTCAATTCTGTAAGTGCCGTTTTCATTTGAATCTAGCATTCCAACTGATATATGATCGGAATAATTGTAATGGTATAAAATCCAAATTTGATTGTCCAAGTATTTTTGTTCGAACTTTTTATTAAGGAAATATTTCCCATTTACATTTTCAATATTGGGATAGGTAACAGCACTAATTGCATTAAGAATTCCATAACCGACAGAATCATTTGGTGAAGTAACATTATTGCAAGATTCGAATAAAATATTTCTGGCTTGTGTATTTTTCAAATGCGGATATGCTGAGATAAGTTGTGCCGCAATTCCGGCAACAATAGGAGCGGAATACGATGTTCCGCCACCATAAGAATATCCTTCGTTATAAAAATTTTCGTGATAAACATTTGCTCCTTGTGCAACAACTTCCGGTTTTAATCGTCCGTCGTAAGTTGGACCAATGGAACTAAAAAAGGTACGTGTACTATCACTATTAACCGCACCAACAGCAATAACATTAAAGCCATCGGCAGGAGCGGTAATATGTCTCCATTTTTGATTTCCTTCGTTTCCGGCTGATGTTATAACCAAAATTCCTTTACTGAAAGCTTTCTCTGCAGCTTTGGTAACTATTGTTGTCTGTCCGTCCATATCTTGATAAGTATATGATTCTTCACCTTTATCAAATTCATTGTAACCAAGAGATGATGAAGTAATATCAACACCAATTGAATCCATCCATTCAAGTGCGGCTGCATAGTTATCTTCTTCAGCATGCGTTTCCGTCGGCACGTATTCGGTTTTTGACAGAATAAATTTTGCATTAAACGCCGGACCAATAAGTTCTCCTTCGTCAAAACCCGCCATTATTGAAAGTACTGCCGTTCCATGTCCGAAAGCACCGTTATTTGTAACGGTATCATTATTTACAAAATCATGTTCGGCTATAACTTTTAAATTTTCAAAACACTTTCTATTTTTCCAATCAAAACCGGCATCTAATAGACCAACTATTACACCTTTACCGTTTATATTAAGATTATGAACAGCAGGAATTTGCGATAATTGATTTTGAGTATATGAAGCTCCGTAATCAAATTGTAATTCACCGGATTTATTTTTTGCAAGGTTATTGTTGGATTCTTTTTCCGAAGTGTTTTTTTTATAATGTAATGTTTTAACCTTTGTGATTTTTTTTATAAAAGATTTTTTCAAAAGTTTATTGCGTTGTTCTTCGGTTAAATATGTACTTACTGCATTAAACCATTTAAGTTTATTAATAATTTTTACATTAAGTTTGTTTATTTCGGTCAAATAATTTTTATTTAAAGGTATGTCATCATAAGTAAAAAAGTTATTACCGCAATTCTTTTTTCTTCTGTTAATGCTTCTTTCGGATAGAGTTAATTTAGCAAGTTCTTCAATTGCAGTTCTTTTAGATAAAACTTTTTTTGCAGATTTCCCTTTATCTTTAAAGTAAATAAGATATTTTTCTTGCGCAAATAAAGTTGAAAAACTTATTAAAACAAAAAAAGCAAGAATGTATTTCATTTTAACCGGTTTAAATTTATTAATGAACTATTTTGGCAATTCTGTTAAATCTTGTTGAACCTAACAATCTAAAGAAATCGGAGAAAGGAATACTCGGATCCCACGACCAATAAATCATTAAAGCTTCGCCAATAACTTTTTCTCTCGGAACAAATCCCCAGTATCTGCTATCGGCACTGTCGTCTCTGTTATCTCCCATTGCAAAATAATAATCTTGAGGGATTGTATATTCAACGGTTTTTTTCCCGTCAATATAAATATCATTACCTTTTACTTTAACAACCTTACGTTTATAAGTTCTATTTATAAGTGTTCTGTATATTTCAATATTTTGCGGAGTTAACTTTACAACATTACCTTTTTTAGGAATTACCAAAGGACCATATTGATCTTTGTTCCATCCGCTGCCTTTTGGGAAAATACGAGGTTCATGATAGCTTGGCGGTAAAATTTCTCTTTGTAAATATTGAATATGTTTAGGAATAGGAGCTTCTTTACCATTGATATAAACAACTTTATTTTTAATTTGAAGTGTATCTCCGGGTTCAGCAATACAACGCTTTACGTAACTCATTATAGATTTTGCTTCCAAATCATCTCTATCACCTGGATATTCAAAAACAAAAATATCTCCCTTTTCGGGATCTCTAATTGCCGGAAGTTGAAAATAAGGCAGTTTAATATCCGTAAACATAATATTACGCGGTGATGAAGAGCCGTAAATAAATTTATTTACAAATAAGAAATCACCAACAAGAATTGTTTTTTCCATAGAACCGGTTGGAACTCTTGATGTTTCAATAAGAAATGTTTTTATTAACAATGCAGCAAATGCAGCAAACAGAAGATTTTTCCAAAAATCCCAAAACTTTTTTGTTGGTGATTTTGTAAGATTTTTTTCTTTTTCTTTTTTCATTTAGTATTCAACTCTGAATTTATTTTCAATAATTTAATTATAAAATTTTTAACAATTTTTGTTTCTATTTGTATAGTGTAAAAATAACTGACCTTTATTGTAAATAAAACAATTAGTCATCCAATTGCAAAACAGCCAAGAAAGCTTCTTGTGGAATTTCTACATTTCCCACTTGCTTCATTCGTTTCTTACCTTCCTTTTGCTTTTCTAACAATTTTCTTTTTCTGGTTATATCGCCGCCATAACATTTTGCCAATACATTTTTTCTTAATGCTTTAATGTTTGTTCTGGAAATAACTTTATTACCTATTGCTGCTTGTACGGCTATTTCAAACATTTGACGCGGAATAAGCTCTTTAAGTTTTGAACAAACTTTCCTTCCCCAATCGTAAGCTTTATCTTTATGCACAATTATTGATAATGCATCTACTTTATCTCCGTTAAGCATAATATCTAATTTTACCAAATCTGATTTTTTATAACCTATATATTCATAATCAAAAGAAGCATAACCGCGCGTTGTGGATTTTAATTTATCGTAAAAATCAAAAATAATTTCCGAAAGTGGAAATTCAAATTCTACATCAGCTCTGGTTGGATCTATGTAAGTTGTATTTTTATAAATTCCTCTTTTATCCATTGCAAGCTTCATTATATTTCCCATATATTCGCTTGGAACAACTATTTGTGCTTTAATAAAAGGCTCTTCAATTCTATCCAAATCACCAATAGGAGGTAGATCCGCCGGATTATCAACAATTATTTTTTCTTCATTTTTTAAATAAGCATGATATTCAACATTCGGCAAAGTAGTAACCAAATTTTGATTATATTCTCTTTCCAAACGTTCTTGAATAATTTCCATGTGCAACATTCCAAGGAAGCCGCATCTAAAACCAAAGCCGAGAGCAGCAGAAGTTTCCGGAGTAAAAACAAGGGAAGCATCATTTAGCTGAAGTTTTTCAATGGCATCCCGCATATCTTCGTAATCATCGGAATCGGAAGGATACAAACCGCTATAAACCATAGGCTTAATTTCTTGATAACCGGTTAAAGGTTCATCGGAACCATTTTTTACGTGTGTTATCGTATCACCGACTTTAGTATCATGCACATCTTTTATGCTTGCAATAACATAACCTACATCTCCTGTTCTAAGCTCTTTTCTTTTTTCTCTTTTTAACCCAAGAACTCCAACTTCTTCGGCAAGAAATTGTTTTCCGTTAGCAAAAAATTTTATTTGATCTTTTTCTTTAAGTATTCCGTTTACAATTCTTATATAAGCGATGGCACCTCTGTAAGAATCAAAAACAGAATCGAAAATTAAAGCTTGCAAAGGTTTATTAGGATCACCTTCCGGCGAAGGAATCCGTTCTACAATAGCAGTTAAAATTTCTTCGTATCCAATATGTTGTTTGGCACTGGCTAAAATTATTTCTTCTTCACTACATCCTATTAAATCTGTTATTTGCTTTTTAATAACATCAGTACGGGCACTTGGTAAATCAATTTTATTAATTACGGGTATTATTTCCAATCCGGCTTCTATTGCTAAATAAACATTACTGATTGTTTGTGCTTCAACACCTTGAGCAGCGTCCACAACAAGCAAAGCTCCTTCGCATGCAGCTAAGGCTCTGGAAACTTCATAAGAAAAATCTACATGTCCGGGCGTATCAATAAGATTTAAATTATAATTGTTGCCATCGGTATGGTTGTAATACATTTTAATAGCATGTGATTTTATTGTAATTCCGCGTTCGCGCTCTAAATCCATATCATCAAGTAATTGCGCCTGAGCTTCTCTTTGTGTAACGGTTTCGGTTACTTCAAGCAGCATATCGGCAATCGTGGATTTGCCATGATCTATATGTGCAACAATACAAAAGTTTCTAATATTTTCCATAGTAATAAGTTTAATTTAGCTTTGAAATATACCTATTGGATCGGCTAATTTCAATTTGTTGAAGGACGCTAAAAAAATCAGAGTTTATGATTTTTTTAATTTCTCAAGATTTATTTTTTTCTGTAAATTAATAAAGATAGATAATTTACATTAGTTTATTTCTTATGTAAAAGATAAAGAAATAAATTAGTGTTATGTTAATTTATAAATGACGGTAATCTAAAAACTCACCCCTCCAAAGGAGTCCTTTGGACAACCCCTCTCTTAAAAAGAGAGGGACTGCTCCCTCTCCCTTTGGGAGAGGGTTGGGGTGAGGGTTCATTTGCCGACAAAATACAGTTAACTTCACAATAGCAACAGCACTATAATTCTATAGATTTTAACTTTATTCTGAATCACACTCTAGCAATATCATTTTTGATAATGGTTAATAATTTAAGTAAATTTAAGGTTACATTTTTTGAGGATATTTTATTTTGAAAAGTATGACAGGATTTGGAAGAGATACCTTTTCCAACGATGATTTTACACTGGAAACAGAGATTAAAAGTTTAAATAGTAGATTTCTTGATATTTCGTTAAAAATGCCAAGGGAACTTTATACCTATGAATTTCCAATAAGAGAAATAATTAAGAATAATATTAAAAGAGGAAAAGTCTCTTTAACTATTACTTTAACACTAAATAACTTGGCTGATTCAGGCTTTATTTTTAATCAAGATGACTTTGAAAATACTTTGCAAATATTAAAGAAAATTAAAGAATTGGGTCAATTTGAAAACGATTTAAATATTTCGAATTTACTTACACTTAAAGATAATTTTCTTAATCAAAAAAGAGAAGATATTGAATTTGAATATAGCATAATAGAAACAAACATTAAGAAAGCTATAGAAAATTTAACGGAAATGCGACTTGCCGAAGGTAAAGAACTTGAAAACGATTTAAATTCCAGAATAAATATTATCGCAAAAACCGTAGAAGAAATTGAAAATTTAGCTGAACATGCAACAAAAGATTATTTTGAGAAATTTAAAACACGTGCGGATAAACTGTTGGAAAATCTTATAGACAATGAAGACAGACTTATTCAAGAACTGGCAATACTTACGGAAAAACATGATGTTACCGAAGAATGTGTAAGATTAAAAAGTCACATAAAATTATTTAACGAAACTGTAAAAAGCTCCGAAGATACCGGACGGAAGCTAAACTTTATTTGTCAAGAGATGAATAGAGAAGCTAATACAATTAATAGTAAATCAATATCAACCGAAATTTCACATAAAGGACTTGTAATTAAAGAAGAATTAGAAAAAATCAGAGAACAAGTTCAAAATATTGAGTAATAATTGAAAAAGAAAAAGGGGAAATTGTTTGTAATTTCTGCACCAAGCGGGACAGGAAAAACAACAATAATTAAACATATTTTAACAACATTTCCTGAATTGGTATTTTCCATTTCCGTAACAACACGTTCCAAAAGAGGAACCGAAGTTGACGGAAAAGATTATTTTTTTATTTCCGAAGATCAATTTAAAGCCAAAATTGATAACGATGAATTTTTAGAATGGGGACATTTTTACGGTTATTATTACGGAACATTAAAAAAACAAGTTTTTGAAAAATTAGATAAAGGAATTTCCATGGTTTTGGAAGTTGATGTTAAAGGTGCAATTAATATTAAAAATGCTTATTCCGATTCTGTTTTAATTTTTATTTCTCCACCTGATATCAACGAACTTAAAAAACGACTTATAAACAGAAAAACAGAATCTGAAGCCGATTTTAAAAAAAGAATTGAACGTGCTGAAATGGAGTTAAAATATAGAGAAAAATTCGATTATAATGTTTATAATTATAATCTTGATGAAGCAAAAAAAGAAATAATTGAAATTATTAAAAATGAATTAGCATAAAGGAGAAAAGAATGGCAGGGATTAAAACAGTTAGCTTGGAAACTATAATAAAAAGAGCTTCTAATATTTATGAAGCAATTATAGTTACTTCCAAAAAAGCTAGAAAAATAAACGAAGAAAATAAGCTGGAATTTACAAATTTAATCAATACATTCCATCCGGCTAACGAAGATGATTTTGAGGATAGAGATAATACCGAACAAGAGAAAATTTCAATTGAATTTGAAAAAAGAGAAAAACCTCATATACAAGCACTTGATGAACTGGTTGAAAAAGGAATTGAATATAGATACAAAGAAGTTGCAGAATAATTAACGTATAATTTTTTATCAGGGGAGCCTTTTGGCTTCCTTTTTTTATTTAAACAACAATATTTTTAAAAATAAATTTGGTCGTAACAAAAATAAATTATATTTTAATTTAATTGTGGAACAATAAACTATGTTAGTAACTTGTTAATAATTTTCTTTATGGAAAATAAGCAAAATATAATTTATGAAGTATTAAAAGATCAAAAAGAAATTTTCGGAGATAATCTTTACGAAAATATTTCAATAAATATTCCCAAACAAAGAACTAACTCCACCGGATATATTAAAGAAAGCAAAACCGATTATTCGGCTGAAAAAATAAAAAGTGAAGTTCCAAACGATTTTTTATCATGTACAAATTTAAATAGTTTGTATGATTCAATTCATACTTGTACAAAATGCAAACTTGGAACAACACGCAACAAATTTGTTTTTGGCAGTGGAAATCCACATGCTGATGTGATGATAATTGGAGAAGCCCCCGGAGCTGATGAAGATAAACAAGGAGAACCGTTTGTAGGAAGAGCAGGTAAACTTTTAACAGATATACTGAAAGCAATTAATTTCGAACGGGATGAAGTTTACATTGCAAATATTTTAAAATGCCGTCCTCCAAATAACCGTAATCCTTTACCGGATGAAATGGATGCTTGCACACCATATTTATATAAACAAATTGAACTTATAAAACCAAAAACTATTTTGTGTCTTGGATTGGTTGCCGCATCTTATTTATTAAATAAAAAACAAAGTCTAACCAAAATGCGTGGCAATGTTTTTGAGGTAAAAGGAATACAAACAATGGTTACATACCATCCGGCGGCTTTATTAAGAAATCCCGGTTGGAAAAGAGGATGTTGGGAAGATGTACAAAAATTCAGAAAACTTTATGATAATTTAGCAGGTAAAAAATAATATGTTTGAAGAACAAAACGTATATACCGGTAATGAAGATTTAACATCATCTAGAAGACAATTACCCGCAGCAGTGGACGTGGAAATGGCGGTTTTAGGAGCAATGATATTATCACCGGAAGCAGTTCCTAAAGTATTGGAAAGCGTAACACCCGAAGTTTTCTTTGATAAAAGAAATGTAACTATTTATTCTGCCATGATTTCATTATTTGAATCTAACGAACCAATTGATACGGTTTCATTATTCGAAGAATTAAAAAAGAGCGGTAAATTGGATAGCGCCGGAGGTGCTGCTTATATAAGTAAACTTGCCCAAGATATTTCTACCGCTGCAAATGTGGAATATCATTCAAAAATAATTGTGGAAAAATGGATTTTAAGAAAACTAATTGCTTCATCAATGGATATTGCCACTCAAGCATACAGCGGTACGGAAGATGTATTCAGCATACTTGATGGAGCGGAATCAACAATATTTAAAATTACTGAAGCAGGCTTAAAAGAATCATACAAAGGTATGGATAGAGCTGTTAAAGAAGCCATTGAGCATATAGAAGCTATCCATTCCAAACAATTGGCTTCCTTTTCTGTCCCCACCGGATTTTACGCATTAGACGATATTCTAGGTGGTTTTCAAAAATCAGATTTGGTTATTGTTGCTGCACGTCCTTCTATGGGGAAAACTGCCTTCGCTCTTTCCGCAGCTAGGAATGCAGCCATTGATCACAAAGTTCCAATTGCTATCTTTAGCCTGGAAATGGCAACTATCCAACTTGTTGTAAGACTTATTTGCGCCGAAGCTAGAATAAATGCTC
>JALSNL010000391.1 GCA_026987055.1 Melioribacteraceae bacterium
TTATAATTTATGTAGTAAAATATTCAATATATCTGTTTTAATCAATTTTATTTATTTACAAATTCTTTTTACAACATTTTTCTATATTTTCTGAATCTTATTTTGCAGTAGCCTTTTTATGTTAAATTAACATTTGATTCTTTAATTACAATTATTTAATATGATTATTATTTATAACTTTACTATTGAGTATATTGCTAATGGTAAAAAAAATATCAATATTTTTCTTTTCTTTCCACTTCATCATTTACGCCCAAACTTCTGCAGGTGCCAAGCAAATTGCACTTTCAAATTCCGATGTTGCTTTAAGTAAAAATGTTTTTTATCTTTTTAATAATCCAAGCGGACTTGCAAAACTAAAGCAACGAGAATTCGGAATATTTTATTCCCCTTCCCCTTTTGGTGTTAAAGAATTAGCTACAGGTTATTTTGCTTATAACGAACCAACTTCTTTCGGCAATTTTACTTTAGGTTTTATGACTTACGGTTTTAAACTGTACAAAGAAAATCAATTTCAAATAGGATATGCTTATAATCTTAAATCCAATATCCATTTCGGAACAGCTGTTTATTATAAATCGGTAATAATTGAACGATATGGTAGTGGCGGAACATTTAATATTTCTCTCGGCGGAATTTATGATTTAACAAAATTTTTATCCATCGGTTTTGTAATTAAAAATCCGTTACGCTTTGTAGATAAACAAATTAGTTCCCCGCTTGAATATACTTTCGGGACAAGTTATGAAGTGATAAACAAAACATATTTATTATTAGCCATACAAAAAGAATTGGATTTCCCTTTTTCTTTCCGCTTCGGAATTGAATATCCCGTTATAAAATATTTTACTTTGCGCTTTGGTGTAATGAACGAACCTAAAATTTATTCCGCCGGTATTGGTATAAATTATTCTTATTTCAAATTGGATTATGCCGTAACAATGCATCAAGAGTTAGGACTTACACATCAAGTCGGTATAATTGTGAACTTCAATTCAGAAATAAAATGAAAAGAATATTAAGTAGAAATGTAATACGGAGGCAAGAAAATAAAAAAATATATTTTCGCTATTCTTTAATGTTAAACATTTTTATTATGTTTTTTTTATTTACAAATTTGTTAGCCCAAGTTGATTCAACGGAAATTTTAAATGATAAAATTTTTCAATATCTTGAAGATGCAACGGAAGACAAAGATGATTCCCAACTTTACGAATTATTTGATGAGCTCATGTCAAATCCGATTGACTTAAACTCTGCTAATATTAAAGACTTGGCAATTCTGCCTTTTATTCCATTAACAAGTGCAAAAAAAATTATACGTTTTATTAAAAAAAAGAAAGGGATAAAAACTTTTAACGAATTGAAAAAAATTAAAAATATTGATCCGAATGTTTTAATTCTTTTAAAACCGTTTGTAAAAACTACCTACCAAAAGCCGACCGGAATACAAACCGGAGAATCTACATCGATGCAAATAAGATCCCGTTTGATAAGCGATTTACAAAACAAAAAAGGATTTATAGAAAATAAATACCAAGGGAATAGAATTAAATCATATCAAAGACTAAAAGCGAATTATGATAACATCAGAATAGGCGGTCTTATTGAAAAAGATGCAGGAGAAAAATCTGTTGTAGATTTTTATTCAGGCTTTCTGCAATATAAATCGCATAGTTTTTTTAATAATTTTATCGTCGGAGATTTTGCTTTGGAATTCGGACAAGGTCTTGCCGTTTGGAGTCCTTACGGTTTTTCAAAAGGTAGTGATGCTACAAATTCCGTAAGCAAAAGAGCACGTAATTTTATTGCTTATTCTTCATCCGACGAAAATAATTTTTTCAGAGGAATTGCGTCCACTTTAAAATTTAATTCAATTACTCTATCCTCTTTCTATTCACAAAATAAAATTGATGCAACATTG
>JALSNL010000392.1 GCA_026987055.1 Melioribacteraceae bacterium
TTTTACCGTTACAACATGCTGATTATGGTTAAGAGCATACATTATAGCACCATAATGAAGTTGATCTGGAAGTGCAACAAATACAATATTACGGTCTTCCATTTTATCAATCACTTGCTTATACAAATCAGGGAACATTGCCTCCTGAGATTCCGTTTTATAATCAGGATATGCATTAAAAGATTGTCCAGGGAATGCTTCTTTTAACCTTTCGCTTTCGGCAATTACTTTTAACGGAGCTGTATTTAATGCACAAACATTAATTTGTTTAATTGCTCCTATTCTTTGTAAATAATAAATTGCCGGCATTATCTGAAGTTCGGTTATCATGCCACCGCCAACAATTGTAACATCTAAGGGTTTTACAATTCTCATAATTAATCCGTTTATTGTTATACTATTTTAAATTTAACTTTTAATTTTTTTAATTTACCAAGATATTTTGAACTTATATTCTTATCGGTAATTATCATGTTGACATCTTTTAATTTTCCTATGTAACCAATTGCTTTTTTACCGAATTTGGATGAATCGGCTATCAAAATTGTTTCCGATGCCGATTTTATCATTACCTGATTTAATTTAGCTTCTTCATAATTAGCTGCTGTCAGCCCCTTATCAAAATCAACGCCATCAACACCAAGGAATAATTTATCTGCAACCGTATGGTTGAAAACGTTTTCTGCAAATCCACCGGACAACCCAAAAGTATAAAGGTTGAAAACACCTCCGGTTAAAATCAATTCATTATTGCTTCCAACTAATTCATTAGCAACATTTAAACCGTTAGTAATAATTTTCAATCCCTTTCTAAACTTCAACCTTCTGGCAATGTGAATAGCCGTAAAACCGGAATCGAGAATAATAACATCGCCATCTTTAATTAAACTTTCTGCAAATTTTGCAATTCTTTCTTTTTCCTTTAAATGTATTTTCTCTTTTTCGCTTATCGATAAATCCATTTCTATTGTTTTGTTCAGTATTCCACCGCCGTGAACCCTTTTTAACACCCCTTCTTTTTCGAGTGCATCTAAATCCTTGCGTATTGTTACAGGAGAAGTTTTGAATTCACTACATAAATCTTGAATAAGCACTGTTTGTTCAACAAGAATTTTACGCTTTATTGCTTCTTTTCTTTCTGCGTTTAGCATTGTTTTATTACTATTATTATTTGTTTTTGTTTGTTTTTGTTATTTTTTATTTCTAAAATAATAATTTTTACAAATTAAAACAAACCGTAAAAAAGTTTTTAGGAATATTAGCATAGAAAGAATTAAATATAAAACCCCAAAAGAAAAGTTATTTTACAATAAAATTTTTAGAAGTTCGGATACCTGAAGTAAGATCACTAATTTCTATTTTCCAAGTTCCTTTCAAATCATTAAGTGCGGGGGAAATATTTAAGCTGAATTTACCTTTATTAGTAGCATAATAATTGGTGTAAACAGTATTAAAATCTCCTAGAGCCGTAACTTTAATATACAATGGCTGTGTTCCATAAGTATTACCTTTACTATCAATAACAGAAATATTAATAGTTGCTTTTTTGCCTCTTTTAATATTGGCAGGAAGGTCAATATTTATTTTTGAAATTGCGTAAGGATATACAGCTATTATAGTACCATCAGCAGCATTTAGTTTCCGGATAAATTTATAAACTCCGTCTTCCTTCTTTGTTGGGATAATCGAATGTGTTCTTACATCATAAAGTATTGGTGGTTCTTTACCTTCATAATTAAGTGACGATTCCACTACTTGTTTAACTCCTTTTGTGTGCATAGTTTTCCACTTTCCAAACCGGTCGTCGTAAGTACGCTTATCGTTAACCATAAAAATATATTTGACAGGTCCGTTTTTCAAAACATTAAAAATAACTTCCGAAGATTTTGAATTGATATACTTTTTAACTTTTGAATCCAAATTATCTCTGAGTGCGTTACTATACTTCGTCATCAGTATTTTATCTTCATCGGCAGTAACACCTTTGCCTTGCAATATCAAATCGGCTAATTGCTTTTTACGATGGTTTAAATTAAAATCAATTTTATAATCTACATGTAAATCCGCACGTAAATAATTATCCGCTACAACAATTCCTCCCCTTTTTTCAAATGCTTTAATTTTTTCATAAACCGAACGTGTTAATGTTTCGGTTTGATGTAAAAACAAAATATCATATTGCTCTAAACCGTATTTTGTAATGGTTTCATCGTAAATTATTTCGGTTGGTATATGAGCCATCATCAACAATGAATAGAACGGAAAAATTGATTTATTCGGAAATTCACCGCGGTCAACTTCAGAATATAAAAAAGAAGCGGCTGAAACTAACATTGCAGCTTTGTGTTGAGTACGTTTCATTTTTAGAATAAACGGACCATAAGGTTTATAAATATTTTCCGACATCCAAGTCATGGCTTCAAAAGTTTTATTATCCCTGTGAAACGAGTCTATATCAATTGTGGGTAAAAATGTTCCGGGAATATAATTAAGAAGTGCATCCGGTCTATATGAAAGAGCTAACCAATTATTTTCTTTGAAAACATCAACGGGAATTATAACCGTACCGCTATCGGTTGGTGCCAACCAATTTTCATACTCCCACAATGTAACACTTGGAATTATTTTTTTGTTTTCCGGCTTTGCCGCAGTAAGCATTAACTCTATATACCCCATATATTTGGGATCGGGATGAGTATAGATCCAAGTGCTGATTCCTTCCAAACTTTCTTTACGTCCGTAAACAGGTGCTAACCGTAACGGATCGTTCCACGTCATTACATCGGGTTTGTTTTCTTTTATTATTTTTGCAATGCTCCGGTTAAGCGGTACATCACCAAGACCTTTTTTCCACCACCACATATAATATTTGTAGAAAGGATTATCATCCTCAATAATTCCATTTACCGGAAGTGTTTTTACAAAATTGGCAGGTAAACCAAGTTCTTTAACATCCGATTCTGTTTTAGGTGGATTTAACGGATTTACATCGTACTTGTATAAATCCAAACCTGTTTCTTTTTTCATCAAGTTTGTACAATTATCGGAAAAACAAGGAATAGCGATATATTCGGAATTTATTAACACATCATTAAGGGAAGGATATTTTTTAAATAAATTCATTGCCGATTGAGTTATGTTCTTACTGTATTCCATTACATAAGGTTCTCTCAGGCATATTTCTTCCGTCCACATACCATCAATACTTTGTTTGCCCATACTCTTTCTGTGTGTGGCGTTAACCTCGGGATGTCCTTTATAACGTTTCGGATTGAACGTCCAGAAATACATTCCAACATTTACTTTTTTTCTGATTGCATCTTCAAAAATTCTATTGTATATGGAAACAGTAGAATCGGATTTATTGAGTGGCCATTCAATATCTCCAATCTGAACTTCGTTAAAACCATGATTTATTGCCCAATCCATCAGATGTGCATTGTTACCCCACAAAAAGACAGGAAATCTTTGGTTGTTTGGAGGTTGACTTATGTATAAATTATATTTGTGTTCAATAGTCTTTTTTTGCGAAACAGCAGTAACTTCCAAATAATATGCCCCTTCTTTTAATAAGGAACATTTTAGTTTATAATCAACTAATTTAAATTCATCTTTTTTTAAGGATATGGTTTTTACCAGTTCAGGTAAGAGAGTCAATGTTTCTTGCGAATATTTATATCCTGAATAATCGGCTAATTTTGTTATATCGGGATTAGTCGGGTGAATTGAAATTGTAATATTTATATTATCTATTTTAGAACTTGATGTGTTGACAATTTTTGCTGTTAGAGTAATATTTTCGTTTCTATAAAAGTTATGTCGCTGATTAATTACGGAAACATTTATTCCGTTAAATGAATAAAGCGTACCAGTAATCAAAAAATTTAAGAATGAAAGAAATAAGAAAATGTATTTTTTCATAAAGTCCTCAAAGTATATGTAGTATATTTACATAACATTGCAATCTGCTAATCGTTTTCTGTTTTAATCATCACGGGAAATTTTATATGTGAAGGATATTTTATAGAATGATGAATAGTGTTGTGTGCTACAATCCATTTGTTTTCATCAAAGTTGTTTCCACCTGTGTTTAAGTTTCGGTCAAACCTTGGGAAATTACTGCTTGATATTTCTATCCTAATACGATGCCCTGGGGCAAAATAATTACTTGTGGACATTGGGCTAACCTGAACTTTATAAACATTACCTTGCTCCATAAATACTTCTTTATCGTACCCTTCACGATAACGCACGCGTTGAATTGTCTCGTCAAGGTTATAGGCTGTGCCGTCAGGGTAAACGTCAATAAGCTTAACCGTAATATCGGTATCTTTAACATCCGAAGAAAGATAGATAACAGGTTCAATTGTGCCTGTTATTTCAACTCCGTCTTTAAGTTTTTCGGAAGAGTAAACAAGAATATCGTTACGAACTTCATTTGTACTTTGGTCAAAAGCACCTCCTTCAACCGATTCACCCATACAACAAAAATTTCCACCTATGGTAGGTATTGGATGCTCAGGGTCATAAACAAAAGAATCAGGTAAATCTTTTTCGGATGTTTTAATTGAAAGTTTTCCGTCTCCGTTAATACTATTGGCACTACCGTTGCTTTGCAAATAATAATTTACTATTGTTACATTTTTAGGTGGCCAAGTTTCCGATACATTCCACTTATTGGCTCCCATTGTATAGTATTGAACTCTTGGAGTTGTTTTTGTTATATTATTTTTCTTTCCCTTTAACCAATAATCAAACCAACCGTATATTAAACCTTTATAATCTAACCGTGCATCACCAATATTGCGTTGTCCAACAATTGTTTCCTCTGTAGCAAGTTCGTATCTGCAATGAAGTGTTGGGGCAATAACAAGAAATTGATTATCGGCAATCTCTTTGGGAGCTACTTCCCTTACATGATTAAAGGTTGCTAAATTTGGTCCTGTTGAAATATCGTACCAAGTAACAAACCATATACTTGGAGTTTTGAACGACATATCATCATGATAAAGTCCATCTTTGTACCATTTGGAATCGTTTGGCTTGCGTCTAACAAGTTCATCATAAATTCCCTTTGGTCCATCAACACTTTTTATAATATCGGCAACAGGTAAATATTTGTACGCCTGTTCCCAATTAACATCAGGACGATGCGGAGCTAAATCGAAAGAGCGCGATATTCGTACTAAATCTTCCTGCGATAAATTAGAGGGAAATGTAGGACGGGCAACATCATTTTCGTTATAATAAAGCCATCTGGAATAAAATAATTGAATAGCTCCGCCTCGGTATAAGTTACCTTGCTCATAAAAATTACCAACGCGACCCACACCTGCACCGTAACTCATGGGTACAATTGCTTTAAGTGCAGGATGCCCTTTTGCAGCTACAGCCATTTGCCATTCGGCAGAAGAGGAACACCCAAACAACCCTACATTTCCGTTTGACCACTTTTGCTTCGATAACCATGTTAATGCATCTAATCCATCGGTAAGCGGAGTTCCGAGTATTTCCCATTTACCTTCCGAGAAAAATTTACCCCTTTCGTTTTGGAGTACGTAGGCATAACCTCTTTTTACAGCTTCGTAAGCTTCAAGATATCTTTCCTCTTTAAATTCACCTCCTCGCCAAGCATTTATATTGTAAGGTGTACGTACAAAAATGATTGGAACAGGCTCATCTGTTTTGGGGCGATAAATATCCGTTGCTAATCTTATTCCGTCACGCATCGGCACCATAACCTTTTGCTCAATTACTGCTATGGAATCAAGTTTTTTAACAATATCCGTTTGAGCAAATGCCGTACTTATTTCCAGCAACGATAGAATTGTAACTACAAAAAATAATTTTAATTTCATGGTTTCTCTTTTTTATTACTGATAATACTTTAAAATTTAATTTTTTATGATCTAATTTATTTTAATAAAATACTCGGTTTTCTGTTTTTTGCCCAAATTGTAATAATACCTCCAACAATTATTAATGTTCCGGCAATCCATTGAAAGAGTGAAAGTTTTTCTCCGTATAGCAAGTATGATAATATTGCAGTAAAAAAAGCTGAGAAGAGACTTACACTATATGAAATTGTAACCCCAATATGGCGCAATGCTACATAAAATAAAACATGAGCAACATTAATACCTATAAATGCAGAAACAGCTATTAGTAACAAAATATTTATTGGAGTTTCATTTATTTTTGAAGGTTCACCTAATATAAACATAAGTGATATTGTTCCAATTGCAGTGTAAAACGCAATAATGGAAAAAGAGACAATTGCATTTGTTTCATTAAAATATTTTTTTACTGCCAAACCGTAAGATGCCATAAATAAACTGCTGATAAGGACAAGGATAACTCCGAAAAAGGTACCTGATAATGAAATATTATTTCCATAATAACTAAGTCCTACAAAGCCCATAATTGCAACGAACAATCCAAACCAAAACATTTTACTTTTCATTAAATGGCGTTCGTCAACAAAAATAATAAATGAACCGGCAATAGACCAAATAACTGTTCCTTTTATTAGGAATCCAATTAATCCGGGGTCAATAAAATATGGAGACCAAGCCCAAGCTATTTGCTGAGCAAAATTAAAAAATGCCGGTATTAATGCTACTTTCCAAAGATGCTTTGAATATTTATTATTACGATAATAATATATTACAACAGGAAGCATTACAAAAAAGACCACAGTATAACGATACCCATTAACAGTCCATGCATCCAAATATGGTGTAAAATATTTTAGAAATAAAGGAACCGTAGAAGAACAAAAGACCGATAATAAAAGAGCAATAATTGAGTTTTTATTTTGCATAGGTTAATAGTTTAATATGTAATAAATAGCGTAATAAAAAAAAATTATTTGCTCGGCAATTATAACTTTTTTTTACAAAAGTTTTTCTATTTCTTTAATATGTTCTTCGTTAAGTTTTATTTTACCACCTTTTGCATTTTCTTTTAACTGCTCAGGCGTTGAACTTGCAACTATCATTGAACCCATTGCCTGAAGCGTTAACATATATGCAATAGTTTGTGTTTGCAAAGTCATATCATACTTATGGGCAACGTCTGCCAAACTTTTTAGTTTATCTTGAATTTCAGATGTTAGTTCCGTATCCAAAACATTTTCGTCAAAAAGTCTGTCACCTTTCCCAACTTTAGATTTATCAAGATAACGTTCCGTTAGTAGTCCTTGTCTGAGCGGACCCCAAGGAATAAATGAGATTTTATTTTCTACACAATATTCTAATACACCTTTGAAATCTTCAGATTCTTTGTGTAAAATATCATATCTGTTTTGTACTACTTGAATTTTTGAACGCTTAAATAAATCGGAATATTTTTTATAAAGTTCAATATTTTCAACAGTAAAATTAGAAACACCAAAGTAGCGTATTAAATCTTGAGAAATTAAATCTTCAATAGCCATAAGGCTTTCTTCAACCGGAGTGTCATTTTCATAAGCATGAAAAAACATTATATCGATATAATCTGTTTGCAAGCGTTCAAGTGAAGCATAAGTTGATTCTAAAATATTTGTCCTTGATAAACCGCAATGATTTGGTGTAGCTCCGTCTGTTGCACCAAATAATTTTGTAGCTACTACAACAGAGTTTCGCATTCCAGAATTAGCTTTTATCCACTCTCCTATTACACGTTCCGAGTTACCGCTTGAATTATTATACCTGTTTGCAGTATCCCAAAAAGTAACACCTTCAATTATTGCAGCATCTAAAATTTTTAATCCGGATTCTTTATCAACACGTGCACCGTCACCTGTTTCAGGTATTCCGAATTTCCATGTGCCTAAACCTACATTTGAAATACGTAATCCGCTACTGCCTAAAATACGGTATGGCATTCCGTTAAAATTATCGTAAGTAAAATCAAGCCCAATTGTTTTAGGATTTGGTTTTAGATAGTTTTGTTCTTTTCGTTTAGTAAACATTTTTATTCCGTAATTATTTTATAAAAATCTTTTTCAGCTTTTTTTAATGATTCAATCTTACAATACTCATCTGTTTGATGAGCCATTTTAGGTTCGCCCGGACCAAAGATAATTGTTGGAGTACCTTTATATTTTTCTTGCAAAACGGAAGAATCTGTAAAATAGGGTAATGCTTTGGGAACTTCATTATTATTTCGATTAATATTACAAATTCTATCAACCATTTTTACAAAAGAATTTTCTTCATCTGTAAACACCGGATTTTTATCTACCAAGACTTCTATTGTAAAATCATTGCCCAATAAAGTTTGTAATTCTTTAACAATTATTTGATGGTTAATATTTCTTGTTGAACGTATATCAATTGAAAAACTTGCATTATCGGGAACAGAGTTTAGATTTAAACCACC
>JALSNL010000393.1 GCA_026987055.1 Melioribacteraceae bacterium
ATGTTTTCACTAACAAATTTTAACATTAACCAAGGAGGGAAAATGAAACAAAGTAACAAATTTAAAATTTTTATAGTGTTTTTTGCTTTAATAGTAAGTGGTACAATTACAGCTCAGGATGTTGGAGATATTCTATGGGAAGACCATTTTGATGATGGAGCTACAGATTCCGCAATGCATCAAGATGTTGGATGGTTCTATTATGGCGAAAGTGACGGACTTGCCGGTGCAATTGTTAAAGAAATTGATGGAAAAGCTTTTTTACAAACCGGTAATTTTTCCAGTTTAGTTGGAGCAGTTGTTGCTTCAACAAATGGCGTGCCTTTTTTAGATCCGGATAATGACGAAGCTACACACAGAGCATTGATTGATTCTAACAAAGGTGCTCCTAACCAACAAGTAACTTTTAATGTAAACTTTAAAAAATTCGAATCATCATTCTTTGCATTAAGTATGCGTATGGTACAAAGAGATACTGCAGAAACATTACCCGATACTGATCCAACTCATGAAGGTTCTTACGTATTGTTTTTTAGTCCTTTGGAAAACAAGATTATGCTTTCCAGAGTTTTGGGTGACCCTGAAGGTGGTGATGAAGGCGGTTCCCAATATGATTTCCTAAACCCGGCTTTATGGACCCATTTTGCTCAAACTACAGATTTTACAATAGATCTTAATGTAAACTATTGGGTGAAATTTTGGCTCTATAATGGTGATATGAAAATGAAAATTTGGGAAGGCGATCCGGAAGATGAACCTACTGAATGGACATTAGAAGGGACGGATCCTACTCCGCGTGTAACCGGTACTTTTACAATGTTTAGTCTTATTTCTTCACAACCATCAGCAACAGATCAAGTTGAATTAGATGATGTTGTAGTTAGAATTATTGGTAATCCGGTTGGAGTTGAAGAATCTACTGATATTATTCCAACTGCTTTTGAGTTAAAAAACAATTATCCGAACCCATTTAATCCAACAACCAATATAGAGTTTAATTTAGCCAAAAGTGATTTCACAACTTTGAAAGTTTATTCAATTACCGGTGAATTGGTTAAGACTTTAGTAAATGGCAATGTTCAAGCCGGAACTCATAAAGTTGTATTTAATGGTAAAGATGAAAATGGCAGGGAATTAACAAGTGGTATGTATATCTATGAATTGAAAAGCGGTTCAAATATTAGTGCCAATAAAATGTTTTTAATCAAGTAAAATAATTTATTATACCATATAAATGGTATCAATAATTTTGTATTTAGGGTAAAGAGTAATAATAAACTCTTTACCCTAATTTACCTATTATCATTGCTTTGGGGAGGAATAATGAAAATTAAAATTTTTCTATATACAATAATTTTATTAACTCTAAATCTTTCTTGTTCGGATAGTAAAGTAAAAGAGAAAGTGGCTGAAGTTTCTACAATAGGAAGCGGTGATGATAAAATTACAGTTGTTGTTGTTAGCGGTACTCCATACGAAATGGGATACCAACTTGGTAGTGCACTAAAAGAAGAAGTAAAAGCCGCAATGACTAATTTTCTAAAATTTGCCAAAATGGGTGAGCCGGAAAGATACAATAACAAAAATCTGGATAATGCATGGAAATCAGTATCTCCCTATATAAAAGATAGATTTAAAGAAGAGCTGAAAGGTCTTTCGGAAGGTTCAGGCGTTCCGTTGATAGAACTAAAACGTGCACATATGGTTCCGGTTATTGGTAATTATGCATGTAGTGGTGTTGATGTGTGGGGAAAGGCTACAACAAACGGACACTTATATCAAATACGTAATCTCGATTTTACCATGAGAGGTGAATTACAAAATTATCCGACAATAGTAATTTATAAACCTGATAAAGGAATTGCGCATGCTTCTCCCGCTTTTGCAGGATATATTGCTGCCCATACCGGTATAAATGCCAAAGGAATTGTTTTAAGTGAAAAAGGTGCTTCTCCGGGCAAGGAATATCCGTTTAATTTAGATGGAACACATTTTTCTACTTTGTTTAGAGACATACTTTATGATGCAAATAATTTGAATGAAGCTGTAGATATGATAAAATCTACAAAATTGATTAAACGATATCATTTATACGTTGGTGATGGTAAACCCGAAACAATGGGTGCTGTAAAAATACTTGTTTCATCGCCTGATTCGGTTAAACTTACTATTTGGAAAGATAATGATCCAACAGATGAAGTTGCTCCGAAAGTAAAGGAGAATGTTTGTTATTACACAATGAAAAATGAAAAAGCATATAATTTTTTATCGGAAAATTATGGCAAATTTGATCATGAAAAAATGATAGAGCTTTCCAAACTGGTTGCCGATGACGATGGTAATCTGGAAGATGTAGTTTATGATGCAACTAGTCTGGAAATGTGGATTGCTTATGCAAAAGATTTGGAAATTGCCGGTAGCAGACCATACATTCACATTGATTTAAAAAAATATTTAAAATAAGTGTTTTGGTAAAATTATTATAACACTTATTAATGTTTCCCAAAGTTCGTTGTGTAGTTTTTTTTATATGATGGGATAGAATAATTTATAAAAATGAAAAATATAAAATTATTACTCTTTTGCATTACTTTTTTCCCCAGCTTCTTTTTAGCTCAAAATATTCATCTTATTACATATAATATCCGTTATGATAATCCTAAGGACTCTAGCAATAATTGGCAATACAGAAAAGGTTATATACTAAACCAAATAAAATTTTATAAACCTGAAATATTTGGAATTCAAGAAGGATTAGAACATCAAGTTAAATGGTTAGATAAAAACTTAGTGAATTATAATTACGTTGGTGTTGGTAGAGACGATAAAAAAGAAAAAGGTGCCGGTGAATTTAGTCCGGTTTTTTATGACACAACAAAGTTCACAAAAATACAAAGCAATACCTTTTGGCTTTCTGAAACACCCGAGAAACCTTCCAGAGGTTGGGATGCTGCTCTAAATAGAATTTGCACTTATATTCTTTTGAATCACAATACTTCAAATAAAAAATTTTGGGTTTTCAATACTCATTTTGATCACAAAGGAAAGGTTGCCAGAAAACAATCTGCAAAGTTAATATTAAAAAAAATGTTGGAATTGAATAAGCAAAATTATCCAATGATTTTAATGGGTGATTTTAATTCAACACCAAAAGATATTCCAATACAACTTATCAGTAAAACCCTAAATGATTCTCGTAAAATAACTAATACCACACCATTCGGACCAGTTGGAACATTTTGCAGTTTTGATATTTGCAAACCTGTTGAGCGAAGAATAGACTATATTTTTACAAGTAAAAATAATATTAAAGTTAATAACTATGCAGTATTCAGTGATGTTGTAAATCAAAAATATCCGTCAGATCATTTCCCCGTTTTTGTCAATATTGAGTTGATAAAATAACAAAAAAAAGGATAGTTCCATGAAAAATTTATTCATAACACTTTTTAGTATAGTACTTGTAGTAAGTTGTTCAGCCCCCAAAAATGATTCTCAAAATCCCAAAATTCATAAGAAAACAGAAAATATAATATCAGAATCTGAGCAAACAGAAGGATGGCAATTGCTTTTTGATGGAAAAACATTTAACGGTTGGAGAGGTATTGGAATTGATTCGGTTCCTAAAGGTCATTGGGAAATTATTGATGGAACAATTCATAAAATTGCCAGTGGAAATGTTCCAACATTGCCCGACGGTCAGCCACTTAAAGGTGGTGATTTAATGACGGATAAAACATTTAAAAATTTTGAACTCTCTTTTGAATGGAAAATTAGTAAAGCGGGAAATAGCGGAGTAAAATATAATGTCTCGGAAAAAGTGTCGATTGATAAAGGCACAAGTCACGCTTTAGGTTACGAATATCAAGTATTGGATGATAAAAATCATAAAGACAATCTTAATCCAACGCATCGGGCAGCTTCGCTTTATGATTTGATAGAAGCTAAAGATAAAACTCTGAAACCTGTTGGAGAATTTAATTCAGGCCGTATAATCTTTAACAATAATCATTTGGAACATTGGCTCAACGGGAAAAAGGTTGTAGAAGCAGACACGGATTCTCCGAAATTCCAACAATTATTTGAGAAAAGTAAATATAAAAATTACCCGAATTTTACAGTACACAAAGATGCTCACATTGTTTTGCAAGATCATGGTGATGATTGCTGGTACAGAAACATTAAAATTAAATTATTAAAATAAAATAATTCGAGCAAAGAGCCTTTTGAGAAAATCAATTTGTTTCTGGTATTATTAAAATATTTTGGCTTAACGGTTTAAAAGAAAATTGTAAAAAAATACTGCATAATAGCTAAGTGGGAGTAAAAAATGAAGAAAGGATTATCAAGAAGAGAATTTGTAAAAAAAAGTTCTATTGGTTTAGTTGGAGGGGCAGTTCTTCTTTCAACAAATGCAAAATCCTATGCTAATATAATAGGAGCAAATGATAGAATTAATATTGCAATTCAAGGTTTGGGAAGACGTTATTCCGGCTATATAGAAGCAATTGCCAGAAAAGAAAGCAATGTAAGATTATTGTATTTGTGTGATGTAATGGAATCCCAAAGAATAAAAGCTGCTAAAAAATTTGAAAAAGAAATAGAGAATAAACCAAAATTAGAAAATGATTTCAGAAAAGTGCTGGAAGATAAAAATGTTGATGCTGTTTTTATTGCAACGCCGGACCATTGGCATACGCCCGCAGCAATAATGGCAATGAAAGCCGGAAAGCATGTCTATTTGGAAAAACCTTGTAGCCATAATCCTAAAGAAAATGAACTTGTTGTTGCAGCTCAGAAAAAATTTAATAAAGTTGTACAGATGGGAAATCAACAAAGATCTTCTTTAGAAGCTAAAGAAATTATAAAAGAAATCCACAACGGAATCATAGGAGAAACATACAGAGCAATAGCTTTTTATGTTAATAGAAGAGGCGCTGTTCCGGTACAGAAAAAAGTTCCGGTTCCCGAAGGATTAGACTGGGAGCTTTTTCAAGGTCCGGCACCAAGGCGGGATTATACATATAACACTTGGGATTACAATTGGCATTGGTACGGTTGGGACTATGGAACTGCGGAAATGGGTAATAATGCTACTCATGAATTAGATATTGCACGTTGGGCTTTAGATGTAAAATATCCGGAATTTGTTGAAGTTTATTCAGGTAAATTTCAATATAAAAATGACGGTTGGGAAATGTATGATACGATGGAAGCAACTTATAGATTCCCGAATGAAAAAATAATACAATGGGACGGCAACAGTAGAAACGGTTATAAAAAATTTAGTACCGGAAGAGGCACAATAGTCTATGGTTCACAAGGTTCCGTTTATATGGATAGAAGTGGTTATAAGCTATTTGATTTAAAGGGAAAACTCATTAGAGAAAAGAAAACGAAAGGTGATGAAAGTAGTGTTGCTCTTGGTGGTGGCGGAAGTTTATCTACCAGACACGCGGTTAATTTTTTTGAAACTATTAGAGGTAAACAAAAATTAAATTCACATATAGCAGTTGGAGCAGTTTCACAAATGTTAACACACTATGCAAATATTGCTTACAGAATTGGGAAATCTTTTGAGGTGGATGAAAACTCCGGTAGAATTTTTGATAGAGATGCTATGAAACTTTGGTCAAGAATTTATGAACCCGGATGGGAACCAAAACTATAAATATTTATTTAATGAACCTAATTTTAAAAGGTTGTTTTTTGTTTCCCTACATTTTTAAATGTGGGGGAAAGAATATAAAAACTAAACTAATATTAACGGTTTTAATTATAACGGAAACAAATTGGTTTTTCCAAAGGGGCTGGAATCGGATTTTCAAATAGTCCTCTCTTTACAAAAGAGAGGATTTAAGTGAGTTATAAAAATGAATCAATCCGATCGCAGATTCTCACAGAAAAACCAATTTGTTTAGTATATTACAATATTTTCGAAGTTGATCAATTTTAAAAAAACTATAAAATAAGGTATTCTCATCTATTGAAAATTATAATCTCATGTTATGTAATATTAATAATTTTGTCATATTTAGATTCTTCATTCACCACGGCGAATTCAGTATAGCTAGCCCGTCTTCTTTTTGGATAGACAGTTTTGCGTAACGTGAGTTAATTATGAATCTTCTAATTTGTAAAATTAAAATTGCAAATTGTAGTTGCAAATCTCTCAATTTATAAAATTAAAATTGTAAATTATAGTTACAAAGATCTCGGTTTGTACAATTAAACTTTCACATTATAGTTACGAATCTCCTGATTCGTAACAATCAAATTCGTAACAATCAAATCGAGCAAAATTTCTTTTGGAATGATCTATAAATAATCTGAAATATTGTTTTTGAAATATAATGGGGAATTATAAAAATGACCAAGAAGTTACTAGTATTACTTACATTTCTTTTACTAACTGCGTTTACTGGCAACAGACTAAATATGGAATGGGAATATTTGTTTAATGGTAAAGACCTAACCGGTTGGGTAAAACGTGGTGGAGAAGCTAAATATAAAGTTGAAGATAATATGATAGTTGGTATTACCGGAGCTAATACACCAAACACTTTTCTTTGTACTAAAAAAAAATATTCTAACTTTATTTTGGAAGTTGAATTTTTAGTAGATGATAGAATGAATTCCGGTATCCAAATTAGAAGCAATAGTTTAGATTCTTACAGGAACGGGAGAGTACATGGTTACCAAGTAGAAATTGATCCTTCCGCCAGAGCTTGGACAGCCGGTATTTATGATGAAGCAAGGCGAGGATGGTTATATGATTTAAGAAATAATGAAGCTGCAAGAAAATCATTTAAACATAACGTATGGAATAAGCTGCATATCGAAGCTATAGGAAATAATATTCGAACTTGGCTAAACGGGGTTCCGGCAGCTAATCTTATTGATTCACTAACTGATGAGGGATTTATCGCTTTGCAAGTGCATCAAATGAAAACCGCCGGAGTTAAAGTAAAATGGAAAAACATTAGAATCATGGATTTGGGAACCACTACCGAATTTCCACAAATTATTAGTGGTAAAAGACAATAAAAAATTAAATAAATGAGGTGTAAAAATTGAAAGAAAAACAAAAAAATACTGAAAGTAGTAAAATATCCAGACGTGATGTTTTAAAAACGATTTCTACAATGCCTTTGCTTGGCGTATTTGCTTATGATTTTTGGAAAACTAAAACCAAAGAAAAAATTAAAGACAAAATAGTCAATATTAATCTGGGAATTTCCGATAAAGAAGAGCCCCTTCATACAAAAAGAACAACTCAAATCTCTAAGGAAATTGTCCGTGTTGGAATTATTGGAGTTGGTGCCAGAGGAACAGCTTTATTAAAAGCATTGGGATTCTATAATCCAAGAGATTACAATCAGCTTTATGCAAATGCAAAGAAGGGAAGCAGTTCTGCTAAAAGAAAATTAAAAACTTATCACAATCAAGATTTGATAGATGTTCAAGTTGTTGGGGTTTGTGATGTCTTTGATATGCGTGCCGAAAAAGGTATTGAGATTGCTTCAAAAGGAATTCAGCCAAATGGTGAATCTGTTAATCTTAAAGGTGTAAAAAGATATTTAAGATATCAAGATCTACTCGCCAATCCTGATATTGATGCCGTAATAATTTCAACACCCGATTTTCATCATGCACACATGACTATTGATGCTGTTAATGCAGGGAAACATGTTTACTGTGAAAAGGCTATGACCTTGACCGAAGATGAATTACATAAAGTTTATGCTGCTGTCAAAAAAAGTGGTGTTGTATTCCAATTGGGACATCAAAACAGTAAGAATAAAACATTTGATAAAGCTAAAGAACTAATTAATAATAATGTTTTAGGTAAAGTTACATTAATTGAGACTACCACAAATAGAAACAGTCAGTGGGGAGCATGGATTAGACATCTTGATGCTAATGGCAAACCGCGTCCTGGTTCAACCAAAACAATAGATTGGGAACAATGGTTGGGCAATACTCCTAAAGTTCCATTCAGCATAGAGCGTTACTACGGATGGCCCAGATGGTTTACGTATGACACCGGTCTCGCCGGTCAGTTGTTTTCTCATGAAGTTGATTCGGTTAATCAAATTATGGGTTTTGGTATTCCTAAAACAGTGGTCTCTTCCGGCGGAATTTATTTTCACAAAGAACCACGGGATATGCCGGATACGTTTCAGTCGGTGCTTGAATTTCCGGATAAAGATTTTACTTTGCTCTATAGTGCATCATTACAAAATAGCAGATCACGCGGAAGAGTTTTTATGGGAAGTGATGCCAGCATGGAAGTTGGAGCAAATTTAAAA
>JALSNL010000394.1 GCA_026987055.1 Melioribacteraceae bacterium
CCAAGTAAAAGAAGAAGATGATAAAATTTTTCTGATTACTAATATCTCAGAAAAAGATAGTAAGTATTTTAAAGATGTATATAACAAAGTGGATTTACAATATTCAAATAAAGTTAAAAAACTTCCTAAAGTTAGATTGAAAATATTTGAAAATAAAGAAAGAAATGAAACCTATAGCGATGTTAAACAAAAAATTTTTATTCCAAATACAATAAACTTTAATGAAACTGACGGCATTTTATTAAATATGATTTCAGGGTTTGATATTACAACCGAAGAATTGGCAAAAATCAGAAAACAATTTAACGGATTGATTTATTTTGATATTCACTCTCTTGCCAGAGGTGTGGATAAACAAAACAATAGAGTATTCAGACAAATTCCGGAAGTGGAAAAGTGGCTTGATAATGTTGATATTGTTCAATGTAATGAAAATGAATTATTAACAATCACCAAGTTAAAAAATGAAAAAGAAATTGCTGAATTTGTATTACGGATGCGTCCTGAAATTTTAATTATTACAAAAGGGGAAAAAGGTGCTACACTTTACAAAAAAAACGAGAAGGAAATTTATAGAAAAAATATTCCCGCTTTAAAAATTAAAACAAAAAATAAAGTTGGATGCGGAGATGTTTTTGGTGCAACATTTTTTTATACTTACCTGTTAACAAAAAATGAAACACTTGCTTTGGAAAAAGCCAACCGGTTTGCCGGTTTATTTACGCAATACATAAACGTTAAAGATTTTTATAAACTAAAAAGTGATTACGAAAAATACTATGATTAAAAAACGAATAATGATTGTCGGTTCAAACGGAATGCTTGGACAAAGACTTGTAAAACATTTTTCCGGTAGAGCTGATACCGAACTTTTATTAACATCAGCCGAAACGGAATCTTATTTTGAAAATATTGACTACAAGCAAATAGATATTTCCGATAAAAAAAATGTAAAGAAAATAATAAATAATTTTTATCCCGATATTATTATAAACGTAGCGGCATATACAAATGTGGATAAATGCGAAACAGAAAAGGAACTTGCATGGAAAATAAATGTTAAGGGAGTTGAATATTTAGCAAAATATTCGGTTGGTTCGCATGCACATCTGATACAAATATCTACAGATTATGTTTTTGACGGAAACGATGGTCCCTATAACGAAAAAGATTTACCAAACCCAATCAGCTATTATGGTAGAAGTAAACTAGCCGGAGAAAATGTTATCAGACGTTTCGATATTCCATTTACAATAATTCGTACAAATGTATTATTTGGTCCGGCAAAATTTGGAAGACCCGATTTTGTTAAATGGGTAGTGCAATCTTTAACTAATAAACAGAAAATAAAAATAGTTACGGATCAAATAAATAATCCTACTTACTTGGACGATTTGGTACTGGGAATTAGTAAGGCTTGCGATTTGAAAAAGACCGGAATTTATAACATAGCCGGAGCAGAGTTATTAAACAGATTTGAATTCACAAAAAAAATTGCCAAATTTTTTAATTTGGATTTCTCTTTAGTGCAACCAATTGAAACAAAAGAATTAAATCAACCGGCACAGCGTCCGTTAAAATCCGGTTTGATAAACCTTAAAGCGGAAACAGAACTAAATTACAAACCGCATTCATTAGACGAATGTTTTTCTTTAATGCAAAAAGAATGGGAAACAAATTGATAAATAAATACGAAGGTTTTATATTTGATTTGGACGGAACAATTTATCTGGGGAATAAATTGATACCTAATGCTGAAAAAGTAATTGAAAAAATAAAGCAATTAAATAAAAAAATTATTTTTATAACAAATAAAACTACCGGCTCAATAAAAGATTATTGTACTTTTTTAAAAGAGAAAGGATTAAATGTTACGGAAAGTGAAATTGTTAATTCAACTTTAATAACCAAAAAATATCTTAATGAAAAACACTTTGGCGAAAAATTTTTTGCTATTGGTGAACAAATATTTATTGACGAAATAGAAAGCGCCGGATTAACATATTCAAGAAAGCCTGATGAAATAAATATAGTTCTAATAACTTTGGATAGAACATTGAATTATAAAAAATTGGAAATTGCAGCCAAAGCTTTGGATAACGGTGCAAGATTTTATGCGGCAAATATTGATGATACTTGTCCCGTGGAAGGCGGGGAAATTTTAGATGCCGGTTCAACAATTTCCGCATTGGAAAAACGTACACATCTAAAATTGGAAAAACATTTCGGGAAACCTTCAAAATTTATGATGGATGAAATTATAAATAAATTAAATCTCTTACCCGAAAAGTGTTTATTGATTGGTGATAGAGTTGAAACCGATATCGTAATGGGAAATACTTTTGGTATTGATACTGCTTTGGTTTCAACCGGCGTATTTAATCATTTTGATGGAAATCCCAAGTTTATACCTACATATAAAATTAAATCTGTTAATGAACTTTTAACAAGAGGATAAAATGAAAATCTTAAAATCTTTTTTATTTTTTACATTGTTCTTTACTTCTTTAATTTTTTCACAAAAGAAAAATTTTACGGTTCAAGAAATATTTACAAATAGAAATTTTTACGGAAAATCTTTACGTAATGTGCAATGGTTTTCCGGCGGAGAAAAATATTCTTTTGTAAAATTTAATAAAGAAAAACTTTCTATGGACTTGTACGAACATGATGTAACAACAGGGAAAGAAAATGTAATTGTAGAATCTTCACAACTAAAAAAAGATAGTACAAGCAAACCTTTTTTTATAAACTATTATAGATGGTCTAAAGACAATAATTATATACTTTTTACTTCTTTTCTTCATTACAGATATTCAATACCCGGCGGTGATATTATTTTATACAATACAAAAGATAAATCAATATTAAGAATTGAACAAAAAAATGATGAAATATTGGCTCCGCAACTTTCGCCCGACAATAAAAAACTTGCTTATGTTAAAAACAACAATTTATACGTTTTCGATATAAGTTCAAAAAAAGAAAAACAACTTACATTCGATGGTAACAAAATAATTTTAAATGGTCGTTTCGATTGGGTTTATCAAGAGGAGCTTGACGGAAAACAAGGATGGGAATGGTCGCCCGATTCCAAACATATAGCTTTTTACAGATTAGATCAATCAAACGTTCCGGAAATCCAAATTGCCAAATGGGATTCTCTATATTTCAATTTTATGAAACTACGCTATCCGAAAGCAGGAGCAAAAAACTCTACTGTAAAAATCGGAATTATTGATATAGGAAATATGAAAACAAACTGGTTGGATTTAGGAAAAGAAACCGATGTTTACTATCCGAGAATTGCTTTTACAAAAAATCCGAATATTCTTTCCGTACAAAGAATAAACCGTTTGCAAAATCATTTGGAATTACTATTCTTTGATATAAATAGCGGAACATCAAATTTAATTATTGAGGAAACAAGCGATGCATGGATTGATATAAAAAACAAACCGCAATTTTTAGAAGATGGAAACCGATTTATTTGGCTATCGGAAACAGACGGATTTTTACATTTATATTTGTATGATTATCAAGGTAATCTTATAAATCAAATTACAAAGGGAAAATGGGAAGTTGATAAAATTATTGGAGTTGATGAAAAAATGCAGCAACTCTATTATTCTTCAAATGAAAGAGGAGCAATTTATTCCGATGTTTATAAAATAAATTTGGACGGAACAAATAAAAAAAGATTGTCTCCTCACAAAGGTGCAAACTCAATAATATTAGGTGAAAAATATTTTATTCTTACACATAGCAGTGCAAACACACCGTCAATTATTTCATTGTATAAAAAAGACGGAGAAAAAATAAATGATTTAATAGTAAATGATTTTTCTGCCTTTGATGAATACAATATGAGCAAAAAAGAATTTTTCCAATTTAAAACATCAGACGGAGTTTTACTTAACGCATTTATGATTAAACCGCCGGAGTTTAATAAAAATAAAAAATATCCGGTTTTGTTTTATAATTATAGCGGACCGGGTTCACAAATTGTGAAAGATAACCGAAGAAGTTTATGGAATTTTCTTTTGGCACAAAAAGGTTATATAATTTTCGGTTTGGATAACAGGGGTACAGGAGGAAGAGGAACAGCTTTCAAACATTTGGTTTACAAAAAACTTGGCACTTGGGAAGTAAACGATATGATTGAAGGTGCTAAATATCTTTCAACATTAAGTTATGTTGATACTGCGAGAATTGGAATTTGGGGCTGGAGTTACGGCGGATATATGTCTGCACTAACTTTGGCAAAAGCACCAAAATATTTTAAAATGGCAATATCGGTAGCTCCGGTTACTGATTGGCATTTTTACGATGATATATATACGGAAAGATATATGTCGTTGCCCAACCTAAATAAAGAAGGGTACGATAAAGCATCGGTTTTAACTTATGCAAAAAATATTAAAGGAAAGCTTTTATTAGTGCACGGAACGGGAGATGATAATGTTCATTTCCAAAACTCGGTTAAGTTAGTAGAAAAGTTGGTTGAAAGCAATATTCAATTTAGAACAATGTATTATCCGGAAAGTAATCATAGTATGAACGGGCCAAATGCGAGAATGCATCTTTATGAAATGATGACGGATTTTATATTAAACAATCTGTAATTGTTTATTCAAACAAAGATTTATCTTAAAAAAAGTAGAAATAACAAAAAAAAATATTATTTTTGAAAAAATATTCTGTTTATTACGATAGTAGATAATCTTAATAAACCAACAGGAGGGCACCATGAAAACCAAATTAAAAATCTTTTTAATACTTTTAATACTAGGGCTATTTTTAGCATCTTGTGCTAAAGAAAATCCTACCGAACCGGAAAAAAGAACACCAACAGAATTAAAGATTAAAACCGTTGATGTTCCTTCGGCAATGAAACAAATATCTGACCCTAAAGCAGCCACAACGCTTGCTTATGTTAATCTTTCCAACAGTTTTAATTCGTATCAAGCTTTTTTTCACATACCCCAAACCGCTACAGGAGCCGATGGTAAATTTACTTGGACAAATGGCGGATTAAGTTTAACAATGTTTCAAGATAATTCCGGTGGAAACAATACTTGGAAAATGGTTTTTAATGGAACAGATGGTGAAACTACATATAATAATTGGGTAGCAATGGAAGCATCTCAATCAGCTGATGAAAAAAACGGTTGGATGAAAATTTATAAAGAAAATTCAACGGAAGTAGCTTCCAAATGGACTTGGACAACAGATGCAAATGGGAAATATATTTTTACACTGATATCGTATGATGGAAGTGAAGTTAATAAAATTGAAATAACTTCAAACCCTGATCTTTCCGGTGAACTTCGCTTTTTTACAAACAATGTCTTAGTTTCAAAAACAACATGGGATAAAGATGGTAACGGTCAATGGTGGGAATATGATGATCAAGGAAATTTAACCGATAGTGGTTCTTGGAGTGTTACCTAATACATCACAAATTATTATACTGAGGGCGATTTTGAATAAAAATCGTCCTTTTTTTATGTTTAAAATTATATGTTTGTATTATAGAATTATAATTATAGAGGAATAATGAAACTAACAAAAATATCAGTTGTCGCTGTGCTTGTATTGTTATTGGGATGTTCTATAAGTTCACCTTTATTAAAGCCTAATAAAACCGAATTGAATAAAAAATCACCTGAAGAATTTGAGGTCCTTTTTAAAACAACAAAGGGAGATTTTACTGTTAAAGTTGAACGTAAATATTCACCTTTGGCTGTAGATAGATTTTTCTATCTTGCAAAATATCATTATTATGAGGGAAATAAATTTTTTAGAGTCCTACCCGGTTTTGTAGTTCAGTGGGGAATGAAAGGAGTTCCGGAAATTGATAAAGTTTGGGAAAAACTGGGTATTAAAGATGAACCTGTAAAATTGAGTAATACAATTGGAACCATTGCATTTGCTAGAGGTGGACCTAATACCAGATCGAACCAATTGTTTATTAACCTTGTAGATAATACCAGATTGGATTCCTCTAAATATAATAATGTAAACGGATTTCCTGCTTTTGGAAAAGTTATAAAAGGAATGGAAGTTGTTAAATCCATAAATGCGGAATATTTACAAAAACCAAATCAAGATTCAATAATGGCAAAAGGTAATTTATATCTGAACAAAAAATTTCCGAATTTAGATTATATAATTTCTGCAAAAATAATTAAATAGGCTCTCGTATTCCCTTGGGAATATCAATTTGTTATTAGAACGCCATGTCTATAAGATTATGTGTTTTTAGATAAATAGAAGGCAATTACAATAACTACTGTTCCTGCAGTAAGTCTAATAAAATTAGCAGATTCTCCAAGAAGTAGAAATGCAAATAAAACGGCAAGCGGAATTTTTAAGTTATTCAAAACCGCAAGTGTATTTGCAGTAACTTTTGTAACACCAACATTCCAAAGAAAAAAACCTATCCCGGAGGCTATTATTCCTAAGTATATCAAGCTGAGCCATTGAGTTATTGTTATTGAAACGGAACTGTAATTTGTAAAAATAAAACTAAACAAACCGGCAATAAAAACAGCTCCTAAATAAATAATAGAAAAAATCCGAACAGGTTTTATTGTTGGATTTCTTTTCATAATTGTTTTAAAATATATTTGTCCGAATGCAAAACATAAATTGGAAATTTGAATTAATAAAATTCCTTTCCAATTTTCAATAGAAATGGTTTTGGAATAAATAATTATACCGGCACCAATAACAGCTAATAGTGAAGAAGCAAAATGAATAAACTTAAGTTTTTTATTCCACCAATCATAAATTAATATAACATACAACGGAGTAAAAATTGTTAGTACTGCAATTTGATATGCTTCTAAAAATTGGTAAGAATAAATATAAGTTACATACATCAATCCGTATTGAATTGAACCTATTAAGAAAAACTGTTTAAGTAATTTTTGGTTTACATTCTTAATTTTTAAGAAAGGAAGAAAAATAAAAAAAGAAATACCAAGCCGGATAAATGCAACCAAATTAGAATCTATTCCGGTAAGATTCCCTTTTATTAAACTAAAAGACAAAGCCCAAATAATGGAAACAATAATTAAATAAATCATAAGTAAAGTTAAAAATAAAATGAGAAAAAGTTGGATTGTTTAATCGTATAGACATTGAGAGGAAAAAAGTAGAGATAAGAAACAATTACGATGCAAAGTTATATTTATAACAATTTATTGTTTGTATATACTAAGTCAAAATTGGTTTCCGGAAAAGAAAACTTAGTATATGTCATTTCGAGCCTGATGCTTTTTAATCGGGAGAGAAATCTCTAAGCTATAATTGGGTTTTGAGATCTCTCATTCGCCAAGGCGAATTCGAGATGACAATTTTGTGGAATCCGAGGAGCACTTTAGTTCTAGTATATAATGTTTTTAAAATGATGAGAATAAAAATAATTTTGTTAAAAGTGGAGATTTCAAATAAATAGAATTAAAATTTTTTATGTTTAAATACATATTCTAAGTTTAATTATCCGAAAATTTTATGAAAAATATTTTTAATGAAAATCCTCATCGCAGATACAATATTTTAACAGGGGAATGGGTTTTGGTTTCACCTCATAGAACCAAAAGACCATGGCAAGGTAAAGAAGAAAAGTCTTTAACTGAAATCCAACCTGAATACAAACATGATTGTTATTTATGCCCTGGGAATATAAGAGCCAATGGAGAAACAAATCCTAAATATAAATCTACTTTTGTTTTTAATAATGATTTTAGTGCTTTGCTGCCAAATAAAAAAACTAATTTTGACATAAATGACGATAAATTGTTTAAATCGGAAAATGTTTACGGAGAGTGCAGAGTAATTTGTTTTTCGCCCAAACACAATCTAACTTTAGCTTTAATGGAAGTTGAGGAAATAAAAAATGTAATAAATGTTTGGACGGAACAATTTAATGAACTCAGAAAAAAATATAAATGGATTCAAATATTTGAAAACAGAGGCGAAATAATGGGCTCTTCCAATCAACATCCGCACGGACAAATTTGGGCGGGTTCATTTTTACCAAATGAAGCGATTAAGGAAAACATAACTCAAAAAAAATATTTTGAGAAAGAAAAAAAAGTTTTACTGTTGGATTATCTTCAAGAAGAATTAAAACGGGAAGAAAGAGTAATATTTGAAAACGAACATTGGGTTGTATTGGTTCCGTATTGGGCTGTTTGGCCTTTTGAAACCTTGCTTTTACCAAAACGCAAAATCAGATATTTAACCGATTTAACCGGAAACGAAAAAGATAATCTGGCAAAGATATT
>JALSNL010000395.1 GCA_026987055.1 Melioribacteraceae bacterium
TATTTTGGAATTAGTTCAAGGAGAAGGCGGAGTTAATATTGCGGATAAATCATTTATTAAAGATATAAGAAAATTTTGCGATGAAAATAATTTAATTTTAATTATAGACGAAGTCCAAACCGGATTTGGAAGAACGGGTAAAATGTTTGCTTATGAAAATTTCGATATACAGCCGGATATACTTTGCGTTGCCAAAGCTATGGGCGGAGGCATTCCCGTAGGTGCAATAATTTGTGATAGTAAAATTAAAATTCCTTTCGGGAAACACGGTTCTACATTCGGCGGAAATCCGGTTGCTTCTACGGCTGCCTTAGCCACAATTAAATTTATCGAACAAAATAAACTTGTCTGTAATTCAAAACTGCAAGGTGAAAAACTTTTAACAAAACTTAAAAAAATAGAAAGCTCTAAAATAAGAGAAGTACGCGGCTTGGGTTTAATGATAGCAATTGAACTAAAGGAAAAAGTAAAACCATATATGCAAAAATTATTAGATGAAGGAATAATAGTACTCTCAGCCGGTTTAACGGTTTTAAGATTATTACCGCCTTTAATAATTGAAGATAACGAAATTAATATGATAGTTGAAAAAATCGAGAAAGTGCTAAGTTAAGTAATAATAAATTTTTACTATTTACAAAGCAGTCTTCGTTTTTCGCTTCGCTCTACAACAAATGTTTAGACGCAAAAGCTCTGCCAGAATGTGTCTTTAAGTATTTTTCAAATTCCATCGCTTTTGTTTTTTCTCTAAACGATATCGCCGTTTCTATTTCCCATGGTTTATATTTTGACGTAAAAGGACTTCCTCCCTCATTATGTTTCTTTATTCTCGCTTGTAAGTTTGTGGTGTAGCCTATGTACGTTTTTTCCGGGCGTACTTTGCTGCGGAGTATGTAAACGTAATAGTTACTCATGGCTGTGCCAGGCGTAGTTGGGTTGTGTGATCTTTGCCTTTTTGCACGGCTTCGTAAAGAACTTCGCCGTGCAGTCTTCGTTTTTCGCTTCGCTCTAAACGAAGACTGGTGGAGCTAAGCGGGCTCGAACCGCTGACCTCTTGACTGCCAGTCAAGCGCTCTCCCAACTGAGCTATAGCCCCATAAATATTTTTTTAAAACTTATATGTAATAATATAGAACATTATTTTTATTGTCAATTATAGTTTTTCAATTTGCAATTTAACAGAAAAATAATTCAAGTAAAAACACTACAATTAATTATTCTCCTATCGTAATTGACTTGCTTTTATTTTATAATCCCAAAATACATTTCCGTCTTTATCATAAACTGTACATTTTAATTCCCTATCTTTTCTAGGTCCACTAATTTCAAATATTGCATAATTACGTTTCTCAACCAATGTACCTTTTACACGTAATGGATTCGGAGCATTGTGATAAGTCGTTGGTCCGGATGTAAACGGCGAAATAGTAAAATCATATAAAGGATATGTCCCGTATCTTTTTAACTTTGTTATTTCGGTTCTGTGAACATCTCCGGTTAAAAATATTACTCCGGTAATTCCTTCTTTACGGATTGCTTTAAGTAACTTTGCTTTTTCAACCGGATAGCCGGAATAATCTTCTTCAGTTGGTGTCGGATTTAAAACTTGTCCGCCAATTGCAATAAACTTAAATGGTGCTTTACTAAAAGAAAGATTATCAATCAACCATTCAATTTGTTCATCACCAAGAATTTGTCGTTTACCGTATTTTCTTTTATCAGGACTTCTATAATATCTGTCATCTAATAAAAAGAAATCCGCATCAGCCCAAGAGAATTTTGTTGTTGTACCAGGTTTGCCATTTATTCCAAAAGAAGGATTAGGCCAAAACAATTTGAAAGCTTCCAGCGTAGTTTCTTTATTCCAAAATCCTCTGTCGCTGTTATCCGGTCCAAAATCATGATCGTCCCAAATAGCATAATGATGAACCGAACCAAGCAATGCTTGAAATTCTTTAGTTGCTCTATCATGTGTAAATCTTTTTAATACTCCGGTTCTGGAATTAAAATCGGCTTCGCGCAAATAAGAATTATCACCGAGCCACAACATAAAATCGGGATGATGCTCATAAATATTTTCATAAATTTCATATTCACCGCCATAAGGTTTTCCGGCACGGTCATAAGGTTTTTCGTTTATAAAAGCACCGCTTCCGGTAGCAAACGTAAATGATGGCGGATCAAAATGCCATTGCCACAAAACTTGTGTTTGAAATTTCAAGGGATAATTTCGTTCAATTTTTTTACCGTTAATCAATACTTCATAATTATATACTCTTCCCGGTTCTAATTCATCTGCAACAGGTTGAACTATAAAAACATTTTTCTTTTCGGCTTTATAAACTTCCGTTGAATGAATATCCTTTGTGTTTTTTTTATCCCAATATTTTATTTGTACATCTGCTGCGGCTGTTGTTTGAACCCACAATTTAACTTCTCGCATTGTAGAATAACCGACCATGGGACCGGATTTAATTTTTACTCCTTGTGCTTTTAGATTTAATCCCATTAAAAGGATAACTAACAAAAATGATAATTTATTTTTCATAATAACTCCAAGTATAACAGAAAATATTTTTGTATTGTATGATATAAAAAAGATAATTACATTTAGTAAAATAATAAATTTAGGTTGCAATGAATAATAAAATAATTCCTCTTTTTTTATTTACATTACTTTTGGGACTAACGTTTATAAGTTCTTGTGATGATACTTTAAATCAAAATCCTATTGATAATATAATAATTCCCTCCCAAGATGTTAGTTATAATAAATACATCCAACCCATATTTAATTATAAATGCAATAACAGCGGATGCCATAATAGTCAGGATTTTGCCGGTGGAATTGATTTGACTACGTGGAACGGAGCTGTTTCCGATCCTTCCGTTGTATTTCCATTCCAACCGGAAAACAGCAGATTGGTTTGGGCCATAGAAGGAATTTCAGGAGCAAATCCGATGCCGCCGATTGGTGCTCCGGTTACACCTTTAACTCGTAATCAAATTGAAGGAATTAGAACTTGGATTAAAGAAGGAGCTGATAATAATTAGTAACTCCGGTATTTATATTTTAGAATTATATTGCAAAGAACGTACTCAAATTACGCATAAAAAATTCGGTGCAATGAATTTTGCAAAAGGTTATTACTATTATGTGGGAAGTGCACAAAAAAATTTATATCAACGAATTGAACGACATAAGAGGAAAGAGAAAAATTTACATTGGCATATTGATTATTTAACGACGAATAATAACTTTAACCTTAAACGTATTTTTACTTTCAAAAGTAAACAAAAAAAATTTGAATGTATTTTGGTTTCTGAAGTTGAAACTATATTTAACCTAACTTATCCCATAAAGCATTTTGGCAATTCGGATTGTAATTCATGTGTTTCACATTTATTATTTTCCGGTAGGCAAATTGATTTGAGTCGGTTAACTATGTAAGTTTTTTATGCTAAACATAAAATATTATAAATATAATTGAGTTTCCTGCTCCGCTTTTTTGAGGGTATTTAATACTTTGGGATATTGGCTCAAGAAAGTTATGGCAAGCATTTATCAAGTAGTGATTCAGGAGAATCGCTACCACAACCAGTAGTTAGTCTTCTATTTGATATTCGTATAATTTACCGGTTTTATCACTTACAATATAAATTTTATTATTGTTTAGATTATAAGCAACACCTTCAGCCTTAGGATACGAAAGACTAAAAGTTTTTTCTATTCCTTTGGTTTCGCTCCATTGAAATAACATTTTTTCTTCATCACTCACAATCCAGAACAGTTTATTTTTTTTATCATAAGTTATACCGGATAAATCACCAACTGAATTAATTTCTTTTTTATACTTAATAGAAAAATCATTTTTTAATTTTAAAAATAATCTTGGATTTTTTTCATTCAACAAAAAAAGTGTTCCGGTAGAATCAAAGCAGATACCTTCCAAACCGTTATTATCGGAACCGGTTAAATCTATTTTTTTTCTGGTAAGTTCATTCCCTTCTAAAGAAATATTAACAACTTCCCTTAATCTTTCTTCTGCAATCCAAAGTGTTCCGGTTGTTTTATCGAATGCAATACCTTCCAAATCATTTCCTGTAAAGTTTAATTCTTTAAGTACCTTCCCTTTTAAGTTTAGTTTATAAACATGATTTGTATTATCACTAACTGTCCATAGTGCAGTATAATCTTTATTAAAAGTTAAACCGGAAGGTTCGGGAACAGAAATATTATATTCATTAATAAACTTTAGTGAAGAAGTTTTAATTGGTCCGGCGGCATCTTCCAGGCTGCAGCTATTAAACAGAAAGAAGAAAACAAAACCGAAGTTCAGCCATTTTAGAAGACTGAACTTCGATAATAATATTTTAATTGTATTATTTATCAATTATTACTTGCACCCGGTGTTGGATTTGGAAATTGTTGCCAATTGTCACTTCCATCAGGAAATCTTCCGTAAGACGTATCAGCAATTTGTTTAGTATATGTAAGAGAATCAATAATAGTAGTCCCATTTGGAGCTACTAATCCAATTTGTTCTCCTTTACCACTTAACTTTAAATTAACATGAAGTATTCCTGCTTCCGGTTTTTTATCGGCTAACAATAACAAAAAACCTCCGGCAGCAATTGTTGTAGAATCGGGTTTTGTTGTTGGTATTTGCCATGCAGTTAAATCCGCTAAATCATCTGTTATATACATCCCACCTATATCCACCGGTTTATTTCCCGGATTATAAATCTCAATCCAATCGGGATAATCATTTGTAACAGGATCATAATAATTTGCATCGTTGCTTGCCATAAATTCATTTATAAAAAGTGTGGGAGCAACATAACCTACCTGAAAAGAAAGTGTATCGGATTTTGTAAAAGCTCCTTCGTCATCAATTGCAGTAATAAAAAAACGGATTTCCGTACCATCGTTAAATGTACCCAAATCAGCTTTGTAAAGATTTGCATCCAAATTCATATTCATACTGTCGCTAACTTCTTTTTCCATGTAGAAAATTTTAACTGTTTTCAGATTATCATTTTCATCGGTTACTTCTGCGGTTATGGTAACCGGTGTTGAAGGTGTTAATGAATCCGGTAAGATTTTTATATTTTTAATTTGAGGTGCTAAATTTGTAGAGGCGCCACTATTAGATTCCCCAGGTGTTGGAGAAGAAAAAGATTGCCAATTCTCACTTCCATCCGGATTTCTACCTTGCGAAACATCAGTTGTTTGAGGAGCGTAAGTAAGTTCATCAATTACACTTCGTCCGTCTTGTTCGGTTAAAGTAATATCTTCGCCGCCACTACTTAATTTAAAATTAGTATGCAAAGCTCCTTGTTCAGGTTGTCCATCGCACCAAAGCACAATAAAACCACCGGGTTGTACTGTTGTTAATGTTGGATTAGAACTTGGTATTTGATATTTTTGATAATCATCTTTTGAATCGGACACATACATTCCGCCCATATCTACGGAAGTGGAGCCATAATTATATATTTCTATCCAATCATCATATTCACCGTTTTCATCCGTACAGCAATTATCATTACTTGCCAAATATTCGTTTATAATTAATTTTATATCACTTTGCTTTTGAGTTTTACCTCCTGTAACAGAATCATCAAGACTGCAACTGATAACCATGATAGTTAATAGCGATAAAACTCCGATTAATATTTTCAGTTTCATTTTTCATTTCTCCAAAATTAAATTTTTATATTTTTTATATTTTTAATCTGTATAAGAATTAAAAGAAAAATTTAGTCATAAATTGAACATAACTAAAACTATCTCCACCGGTAAAACCATTACCGGTAGCATTAACAGAGTTTTTTACCATTGTATAATCAAGTTGTGCAACAATATTAGGATTTGGATACCAATTTAATCCGATAGTATAATTATTTGCACGTCCTCCTAAAACCATAGCTTCCGTATCAGATAAATTCAAATTACTGTAACGTAAAGCAAGTTCCAAAGCACCACATTTTGAATTATTAGGAATTAGTTGACCAAACTCTCCTTGATATTTATCCCACTTACGTGATTCTCCTGTAAGAGTATAAGTTAAATAAACATAACCACCATTAAATTTCGGATTAGGAAGATTATTAAATCTATATACATTTAACATTTGATATTCACCTTGAAGATGGAAAGCATTCCAAACCAAAGCACCTTCAAATCCTAATCTATATGTATAATTTGTGTTTTTAATAAGATCGGTATCAAGAATTTCCACATCACCAATTTTAGTTTCAGGTTCGGATTTGTAATCAACAATCCAATTATTGTCATCAGGTCTTTCCCAAACTGCCGATGTACCAAAATGTAAAATCATATCATCATTTATTATTGGCGCATAAGCAAAACGTGCAGCAAATCCGCCGCCTGTTTCATCAATAGTTTTATTTTTCTTGGTATCAAAAGTTTGTCCGAATAATGCCGCTCTAACATTCCAATTATTTCCCCATCGTGAATACTCGGCAGCCATTCTTCTTCCCATTTTGAATGCCAAAGCATTGTAAGCTCTTTCCGAAAAAACTATGTAGCGGGAAGAAGTCAAAATTTCAAGTCCGAAAGGTATTTTAAAATGCCCGAATTTAATATGTGAATTTTCAAACCCGTTAAAACTTAAATACATATCTTTCACTTCAACAACACCTTCGGCAATATCCATATCCCATTCGGTTTTCCAATTTTTCCATAACTTCATTTTAATTGCCAACCTGGCTTTACGCAAATGAGTTCCGTTACTTAATTGATTATCACCTTCAAAAAAATATGCACCGTTAAGAAAACCTCTTCCGTCAAAACGACCGGAAAAATTGCCATCTAGAGATTTCCAAAATAAAATTCCATGGTTCCATTCCACATTACCTTCTTCACTATCTGCTTGTGCAAATATAGCAACACTTATGAATAATGTTAAAAATAACACCATTAAAAATTGCAAATTATGTCTCATTTTATAGTCCTCTTTTAGTTTAAAATTATTTTATTTATTCTTCTGTTTTATAATTACTTATTCTTCGCTGTTCTTTTTCTATTTTAGGAATAACCGCTTTAATAGTTTTTTCTTTATTCGTTTCCTGTTCTATTTTAACATTCGCCTTATTATGAGGTTGAACAACTTTTAATTCAAAAACATTTTGAGCAAAAAAGAGAGAAACGAAACTAAATAATGCTGCAATAATTGGGGTTGTAACCCAACCCGAAGAAATTTTCCCTAATACTTTTATATTTATACCTCTTCCTTTTTTTGCCAAAACAATTCCAATTATTCCACCAATAACCGCTTGTGAACTTGAAACCGGAACTAACGGAATTGTTGGTAAACCATAACTTAACAACCACCTTTCCAAACCTTTTGAAGCAAATAAAAAGAGAACTATTGATTCTGCAAGAACAACTACCAGAGCAGCAATTGGTGTAAGTTTAAAAAGATCATTTCCCACGGTCATCATTACTTTGTAGGAATAAGTAAATACACCAACACTGATTGCAATACCTCCCAGTAAAAATAATTGCTGCGTACCGCTAATAGAAAATAAGCTTCCGAAAGATAAATTTGTAAATGGAGATGAAGGCACAAAAACTCCCATAACATTTGCAATATTATTAGCACCTAAACTATAAGCACCAAAAGCTCCCACTAAAATTAAACCTATTCTGTTGTATGCATCTTGTTCAAGGATGTGAATATTTATTTTGTACAAAGACCACATAGTAAATTTATATAATAGAAATGCAAAAAAAGCTGTAAGCAAAGGACATAAAACCCAAGTAGAAACAATCTTTGTTAAAGAATTCATATCTGTTGGTGAACCGGTAAATAAATTCCATCCGATAATTGCCCCGACAATTGCTTGGGAAGAAGAAACCGGAAGTTTTAATTTTGTCATCCAAGCTACTGTAACGGCTGCAGCCAAAGCAACGGTAAAAGATCCGGCAATTGCATTTACCGCTCCAAGCTTTCCAAGAGTATGTGTTGCACCGGCACCACTTATAACAGCACCAAGTATAACAAATATTGTTGTAATAACAGCAGCAGTTCTAAATTTAATCATTCTTGTGCCGACAGCTGTACCGAAAATATTAGCTGCGTCATTTGCACCCAGAGACCAACCCAAAAATAAACCACTAATAAGATAGAACCATATCATATATTTTAATTTCCTTCTTGTTTTTGAATACTTATACTGTAATTAAATAAATCTTTTAATTACAGCGATTGATAGTCTATCACATAAATCTTCAGCT